>JAZNMA010000126.1:0-7449 GCA_045579345.1 Christensenellaceae bacterium
AAACGCTTTAATGAAAGAATATCCCAGTACTTTAATCGGTGCAAGTGGAATGGACGTTGGACTCCCTGAAGGACAAATGGGAAACAGCGAAGTCGGTCACTTAAATATGGGCGCGGGAAGAATAGTTTATCAAGAACTTACCCGTATCACAAAGTCTATTAAAGACGGTGACTTTTTTGAGAATGAAGAATTCTTGTATGCAATAGAGAACGCAAAAAATAACGGCAAAAAACTTCACTTGTACGGTCTTTTATCCGACGGTGGTGTTCACAGTCACATAACTCATCTTTACGCGTTAATAGAACTTGCTAAAAGGCAAGGGCTTAAAGAAGTATTTATACATTGTTTTTTAGATGGAAGAGACGTTTCTCCTACTAGTGGTGCGGACTTTATTAAGGAATTAAAAGAAAAGACTGAAGAGCTTTCTTTCGGTACGATTGCTTCCGTTGGCGGAAGATATTACGTTATGGACAGAGATAACCGTTGGGACAGAGTGGAAAAAGCTTACGACATGATGACTTTAGCTAACGGTGAAACCACTGAAGATGCGGAAGAATACGTTAGAGCGTCTTATAACGACGGTGTTACAGACGAGTTCATCATTCCCGCTCACGTAGTAAAAGATGGCAAGCCTATGGGGTTAATAGAAGAGGGAGATAGTATAATTTTCTTTAATTTCCGCCCCGACCGCGCTCGTCAAATTACTAGAGCAATGAGTGAAAAATCCTTTGATGGATTTGAAAGAAAAAGTGGTTTTATAAACCCTACTTACGTTTGTTTTACCAGATACGACGCTAGTTTTACAAACGTACGCGTTGCATTTAAACCGCAAGTTTTGACTAATACGTTAGGCGAATATATCGCTTCACTTGGCTTAAAACAGCTCCGTATAGCTGAAACAGAAAAATACGCACACGTTACTTTTTTCTTTAATGGTGGCGTGGAGCAACCAAATGCAAACGAAGATAGAGAGCTTATACCGTCGCCAAAGGTTGCGACATATGACTTAAAACCTGAAATGAGCGCTAAAGAAGTGACGGAAAAAGTTTTAGAAAAGTTAGCGACGAACGTTTATGACGTTGTTATTTTGAACTTTGCCAACTGTGACATGGTAGGGCATACTGGAGTGTTTGACGCTGCAGTTAAAGCCGTGCAAACAGTTGACGAATGTGTGCAAAAAGTTGTGGATAAAATTTTGGAAATGGGTGGCAATGCGATAATTACTGCTGACCACGGCAATGCAGACAAAATGAAAGCGGAAGACGGCTCTCCGTTTACCGCACACACAACAAACTTAGTTCCATTCATTGTAATTGGAAAAGAGTATAAAAACAAAAAGCTCCGTGATGGTGGTATTTTGGCAGACGTTGCACCAACGTTCTTAGATATGATGGGCGTAAAAGTTCCCGAAGAAATGTCGGGCAAAACCTTGTTTATTGACTAAAAGTGCTTAAAAACAGTTGCGCGCAACTCTTTTTTATGATACAATAAGTAAGAATTTTCATCAATGGCGTTTAAATTAAACGTTTAAGGAGATAATTATGAACATGTTAAATATGCTTATGGCAACTAGCGGTAATATATTATGGACAGTTTGGCACGATTGGCTTAAATACATTTTCCTTGTAATAATGGCAATTTGTGCAATATTTATTATTTTAGTTGTGCTATTTCAACCTGGCAACTCATCAGGCGTGAGTGCACTCGGTGGACAAACCGAAACTTTTTTAAGTAAAAATAAGAGTAAAACTTTTGAACACAAAATGAAAAAACTTACTGTTATCAGCAGTATTGTTTTCGCAGTTTTATGTGTTGTGTTTGCTATTATTGCGTTGTTTGCTTAAATTTAACAAAGTTTTTTCGGCGGTCTGCATAAGACCGCCTTTTGTTTTTTAGGCGTTATAAAATTATCGCTTGATTTTGGGTGAAAAATTTATTAAAATTGGAGTTTTATGGCAAGAAGAGAGATTTTAGAGGGCGTTCTTTCGGGTAACGAACGTGGCTATGCTTTTTTAATAATAGGCGAGGGAATGGAAGATTATTTTATTCCGCACCACGACTTAAAAGACGCTATGCATGGCGATACAGTTTTAGCAGAGACCACCGATGGAAGTGGTCAAAGAACAACTGCTAGAGTGTTAAAAGTTTTAAAACGTGGAATAAACGAATTAGTAGGGACTTATTTTACTTGTAAAAGTGGAGGTTTTGTAATTCCTGATGAGAAAAAATATTACAACGATATTTTTATTCCTTTCGGTAAAGGTATCAGAGCAAAATCCGGTGACAAGGTTGTTTGTAAAATTTTATCATATCCAAAACGCAAAAGCCCTGAGGGAATTATAACTAAAATACTTGGCAGACAGTTTGATAAAGAGGCTGAAATAAAATCCATTCTATATAATTATAAACTAAGCGAAAAATTTCCAAAAACGGTAATTGAAGAAGCAAATAAAATACCTTCTATCCTTACGGAAGCCGACTTTAAAGGAAGAAAAGATTTTAGAAAAGAAATAATTATAACTATTGACGGTGAGGACGCAAGAGATTTTGACGACGCCATATCAATAAAAAAATTAAAAAATGGGAAATACCTACTCGGTGTTCATATTGCTGACGTTAGTCACTACGTTAAAAAAGGAAGCGAGATAGATAAAGAGGCATTTTTACGGGCTACAAGTGTTTATTTTCCGGAAAAAGTTATACCTATGCTTCCTGAAAAGCTTTGCAATGACGTTTGCTCTTTAAAAGAGGGAGTAGATAGGCTTACACTTTCTTGTGTTATGGCCGTCGATTTAAAAGGTAAAGTCACCGATTATGAAATTACGCCGTCCGTTATTCGAAGCAGTGCGCGAATGACCTATACAAACGTACAAAAAATGATTGATGGGGATAAAAAAGTTATTAAGCAATACAAATCGATTTCTAAAAACGTTTTTTTGATGAACGAATTGTCGGATATATTGATTGAAAGTCGTGAAAAACAAGGTAGTATTGATTTAGACGTAAAAGAAAGTGCAATTTATGTAGACAAAAAAGGGGAAATAACGGTTGTGCCTGCGCCAAGAGATAAAGCGCATAGAATAATAGAAGAATTTATGATACTGGCGAACGTTACGGTTGCTGAATATATGTATTATTTAGAAAAGCCTTTTATCTACCGTGTGCATGAAAGTCCGTCTCCCGAACGGCTAGAAAATTTTTATGCCTTCTTGAACGGATTGGGCGTGAGGTTTAACAAAAAGAAAGACCAAGTATTCTCTAAAGACTTTCAAACTATTCTTAAGAATGCAGAAAATACGCCTGCGTATACGCTGATAAATAGAGTAATGCTTCGGTCTATGCAAAAGGCAAAATATTCACCCATAGACGTTGGGCATTTTGGACTTTCAAAAGAGCATTATTGTCATTTTACGTCGCCAATCCGAAGATATCCTGACTTAGCAATTCATAGAATTATAAAAGAATTTTTAATTGGGAAGCAAAATCTAGAGGTGAAATACGGAGAGTTTGTATTTGAAGCGTCAAGCCAGTCTTCAGAAAAGGAAAAGAATGCAAATGAAGCTGAACGCGCTGTAGATGACTATTATAAACTTTTATATATTAGCGGTTACGTTTCGGAAGAATTTGACGGAATTGTCAGCGGGGTTACCGGTTTTGGTGTATTTGTTGAGTTAAATTCTGGTGTCGAAGGCTTAGTAAAGATTGAAACAATTAAAGGTAAGCGCTTTACGTGTGACCAAAAAAATTACACTTTAACCGATGGTAAAATCACGTATAAATTAGGTCAAAAAGTACGAATTAAGGTCGTGGGTGTGAATTATGGCGAAAGAAGAGCAGAATTTGTGTTTATATAATTAAAATTAGACTTGCAAAAGTAATTAAAATGTAGTAAAATAAACTTTAAGGTGTAAAATGGAAGAAAAAATAATCTGCCTTAATAGGTCTGCAACTCACGAATATTTTGTTTTGGACCGTTTAGAAGCAGGAATAGTCTTAGAGGGAAGTGAAGTTAAGTCGTTAAGGCAGGGAAACGTGAACTTAAAAGATTGTTTTTGCGTGATACATAACGGAGAGTTGCTTATAAAAAATATGCATATTGCGCTTTACGATAAAGCCGGAGCGTTTAACACGAGAGATTCGAGGAGAGATAGGAAGTTGTTGATGCATAAGAACGAGATTTTGAAGGTCGGTGCAAAAATTTCGCAAAAAGGCTTGACTCTCGTACCACTTAAATTGTACTTTAAAGAGTCGCTTATAAAGTTAGAACTCGGTGTGTGTCAAGGTAAACATACCTATGATAAAAAGCGTACAATTATGGAAAAAGACTTAAAAAGAGAAAAAGAAAGAGAGATTAAAAATTACAGATAGAAAAATAAAGGAGAAACAACAATGGCAAATAAAAAAAGAATTGAAACGGTTTGCGTTCAAGGCGGATACACGCCTAAAAATGGAGAACCTAGACAAATACCCATATATCAAAGCACAACTTTTAAATATGATACTAGTGAGGATATGGGAAAACTTTTTGATTTGGAAGCAAGCGGTTATTTTTATACCCGTCTACAAAATCCAACCAACGATTTAGTTGCTAAAAAGTTATGTGAGTTGGAAGGTGGCACGGCAGGAATGCTTACCTCCTCCGGTCAAGCAGCAAACTTCTATGCAATTTTTAACATAGCAAATTGTGGCGACCACGTTATTTCAAGTTCCGCAATTTATGGTGGTACGTTTAATCTTTTTGAAGTTACGATGAAGAAAATGGGTATTGAGTTTACGTTCGTTTCTCCTGACATAACGGAAGAAGAATTGCATAAATGTTTTAAGCCTAACACCAAAGCGGTTTTTGGTGAAACCATCGCAAATCCAGCGTGTTCGGTTTTGGATATAGAAATGTTCGCTCGCGTTGCACACGCTAACGGCGTGCCGTTTATTATTGATAATACTTTTGCCACACCTGTTAATTGCCGTCCTATTGAATGGGGTGCAGATATAGTAACTCACTCAACAACTAAATATCTTGACGGGCACGGCGTTTCAGTAGGCGGTGCTATAATTGACGCTGGTAAGTTTGATTGGAAGGCGCATGCGGATAAATTCCCTGGTCTTTGTACACCTGACGACAGTTATCACGGCGTTGTATACGTGGATAAATTCGGTTTAGAGGGTGCGTTTATAACAAAAGCAACCGCACAGCTTATGAGAGACTTTGGCTCTATTCAATCACCGCAACATGCTTTCTATATTAACTTAGGATTAGAAAGCTTGCATGTGAGAATGAAACGTCACTGTGAGAATGCTCAAAAAGTTGCCGAGTTTTTAAATAATAGTGATAAAATCGAATGGGTTAGATATTGCGGTTTACCTAACGACAAATATTATGAGCTCGGTAAAAAATACTTGCCAAACGGCTCTTGCGGTGTTTTAAGTTTCTCTGTTAAAGGCGGAAGAAAAGAAGCGGAAAAATTTATGAAGAGTTTAAAAGTCGCAGCTATTGAAACTCACGTTGCAGACGCAAGAACGTGCTGTTTACATCCAGCAAACGCAACTCACCGTCAGATGAACGATGCTCAGCTTGAAGCGGCAGGAATCCCACCCACACTTATCAGATATTCTTGTGGTATAGAAAATGCCGACGATTTAATTGAGGATATTGCTCAAGCATTGGAGAAAATCTAATTATACTAAACGAAAAAAGGAGAGAATTATGCCTATTATAGTTCCAAAAGATATTCCCGCATCTAAAATTTTGCAAGATGAAAATATTTTTGTAATGAACGATAAACGCGCTATGCAACAAGACATTCGTCCGTTAGAAATTGCTATAGTTAATTTAATGCCTACTAAAATCGTTACGGAAACACAGTTGATGCGCCTTTTGTCAAACTCTCCTTTGCAGGTAAACGTAACGCTTGTAAGCACGGAAACTTATGTTGGAAAAAACACTCCGCTTGAACATCTCGAAAGATTTTATAAATCTTTTTCGGAAATAAAGAACAGAAAATTTGACGGAATGATAATTACAGGTGCACCCGTAGAAGAAATCGAGTTTTCAGAAGTTAAATATTGGAAAGAACTTGAAGATATTTTCGAGTTTGCCAAAACAAACGTAACCAGTACTTTATTTATTTGTTGGGGTGCGCAAGCGGGACTTCACTATTATTACGGTATTAAAAAACACGTATTACAAAAAAAACTTTTTGGTGTGTATAAGCATAAAAAACTCGTCAAATACGATAGACTATTAAAAGGTACGGATGATAGATTTTTTATGCCTCATTCTCGCCACACCACCGTATATGAAGAAGATATTAAGGCTTGCAAAGATTTGGTGCTTTTAGCTTCGTCTAAACAAGCTGGGGCAAGTATAATTCGTTCTAAAGATAATAAGTTTATTTTTATAACAGGTCACGCAGAATACGATAGAGATACTTTGGAAAAAGAGTATTTGCGCGATTTAGAAAAAGGTTTAGATATTGAACCGCCTGAAAATTATTATGTGGACGGAAACAAAGGTGAAATAAAGATGTGCTGGGTGTCGACCGCAAATCTTATTTATATGAACTGGTTAAATCACTACGTTTACCAACTAACACCTTATGAAATAGATGAAATTTAGCGAGAATTATAATTCTCGCTCATATGGGGGCGTTTTAGATTCGATTGGGCGCTTTTAGTAGAGATATAAGCATACCGAAGGCTCGGCTTCGTAAAAACGGAAAATTAAATTTAAATGCTAACAATAACGAATTAGCATTCGCTGCTTAATTTTAGCGAACGTTCTTCTTTTTCTCGCTCGTTGGAAAAAGAAAGGGCGTCAAAAAGACGAGGTACAGTTGTTTAGGTTTGATTTTGCCTAGATGACGGTATTTAAAAATCAAAGGGTAATCAATGGTCGCCGACGACCAAGATTATCACGAAAAATAATCGTCGGATAAGTATGTAGAAGGTTTTTACAAAACGTTCAAGACCGGGGTGCAAGTCCCCGCGTCTCCACCATAATTAAAAGGTCACTGTAAGGTGTCCTTTTAATTTTGGTCGATATAGAACACACACGTGGGGACTTGCTGGGGGAGAAAATCGACGGTAGTCGATTTATTCGCATTGAAAGAAGAAGTAACGCGAAATAAATTGCTGCGAATTAAAACGTTCAGTGAACGTTTTATCGGGGCGGCGTGCAAAACGCCAAGTCCCCGCGTCTCCACCATAATTAAAAGGTCACTGTAAGGTGTCCTTTTAATTTTGGTCGATATAGAACACACACGGGGGGACTTGCTGGGGGTTTGTTAGTGTTTTTATTGTTTATACAACAAAAAGCAACGGAAAAAATCCGTTGCTTTTTTATTCAAAAAAAACCGTACGTCCGTTCTCGACAAACGACGCCGAAGCGTTAGGATAACAGGTAACTCCTTTAAAGCAACCTTATATCACACGCATCATTCCGCTTAGTGC
>JAZNMA010000127.1:0-3752 GCA_045579345.1 Christensenellaceae bacterium
CTCCGACTTGCTAGTGGAAGCATATTCGCCAAATGCCATAATATATTGCGACGTAGGGAAAGACTGACGGGTATCGTAGTTCAGCTGGAAATAATTCAATCTAAATTCTATATCCAATGCCTTCCCCTCTTTGGGTTGCACTTTCACCCCTACCGCAGTAAGATTTTGACCATTCCAGTTTTCATTCAAATACATCGGCAACCAAGTTCTTGAAGCGGTATAAGCAGTTTGTTCAGGATTTGTGACCGCCCAAGTGGAAAGAGGTACTTCATACCACGTTTCCCCACCGTTTTCCGTTTTCCAAATCACGTAAACTTCTTCCACATCCGAATCCATACCGAATAAATGCAGGTTGTTCAAACGCATATCTAATTCGATAATAGGACAATGTTCCGTAGAATAGGTTTTATCATATAAAAGCGGAAAGTCTTTTGTCTTTAATATTAACGCTTCATCCTTTCCCCCTGCAAATGCTACGTTTAAATAGCCGTTATAGGAAATTTCTTCCCCAGATTGAACGTACCAATCCTCGTTCGCAGAGTTATTAAACTCCCAACCAATACTGTTACCTTGGCTCTTGTTATACAAAGGGAAAGGCCAACCGAAAGGATTACCACCTGCAACACCTGACCACATAGAATCCAAAAAATTATTATTTGCGTTAAAAATCATTCCGTAATCGTCTTGCGGCGTTACTTCTAACTGTGTTTTTATGGATTCTTCAATATCTTTTCCGATAATATCATGGTCAAACCAAGACAAACTGCGTTCTTCCCAATATTTCGCATAGGTCGTACCCGTGCCAAGTGTGTTGGTGATGACGCGGTTATCGTTATAACCGATATGTCTTTCCATGTAGCTATTTAAGAAATTATCCAATGCGCCATCTGAGCTTTCAAAAACCCGAAGCGCGGTATTTCTTTCCACTGTATCTTCCTTATTATTATCGCAAGACGAAAGAACAACAATGCTGCTTGCACAAGACATTGCTAATGCAAACGAAATAAATTTTCTCAACTTATTCTTCATCTTTCATCCTCCTTGTGCGACCAACAACTACTGCACCCATAGCCAGCATTACAACTACAAGAGGCATAGACGAAATCGCCGAGCCGCATCCACTATCCGTTTCAACTGGTTCAACGTAATCGGATTTCGGCAATTCAGGATAGCTTCCCTCTACGCCTACGCTTACGTTTTTCCATCCGTTGGTATCTGGCTGTAATTCAAATTTATAAGATTTTTCCGTCTTCCCAAGCAAAGGAGAAACAAAGCCTTCCATAATTTCAAACGTATGCGTATTTCCGTCTGAAATCAAACATTTTGCTTCGGCGTTAAACGTAATTTGGATTGCTTTCGTATCAAACGTATCGCCTGTATAATGGATATCAATCCCCCACGTCTGCATCGCAAGCGTATCTTCTGCTTGCAACGTCTCACGAAGCGTTTTCCCGTCGTATTTGATATAATCCAAAACGTAATCGCCGATATGATTATCTACAATACCGTAAATCTTTTCTTCGGAAACTTTCAATGCGCCTTGATTTTTAAGGGCTACCAAATTTTCTTTGTTTCTGCCTACGTATAACAATCTTTCGAGCGATACAGCACGGTCAAAATAAATGAAGAACGTTGCCGCACGTTTCCCGTTGATTGTATCACCGATAAATTGCAATCTTGAAATGCTGGTTACTTGCAAATCGGTATATTCAAGCGCCGACGTATCAAGAACCTTTCTCCAACCGCCTTGATAATATTCAAACGTAACGTCTTCCGCAACAACAGCGCCGAGTTTGGACGTAAATCCTGCTTTTACCGTAATAGTTTCGCCTTCCGTTTTTTGGAACAAGAATTCGTCTGCAAGCTCACCGTTCAAGTAAATTACAATGCGTTTATCCGAAGCACCCATATAACCGCACATTTGTACGGTAATCCCTGAAGGGAACGCTTCGCCATCTTTATTTACCGCCGTTTCTTGAATATTTCTTAACGTTTTACCATTCAAAAGTACGTTATCTAAAATCTCTTCGTAAGAGGGCATATACATAATGGACGTAGGTCCGCAAACGTCATCCCAAAATGCAATCGAGAATACTTGTGTGCCAGGCGTATGCCCGCTATCTTCCTTAAACGTACTAATCGGAGAAACGTCTTTTACTTTTAACGGCTCATTCGTTTTTTCGGGAACATCTCCCGTTTTGAAAAACACACCGTGTGCCTGCGAATAGGTGTAAGAGAATGCGGGGATCCTAACAATCGTCAAGGTTTCCCCTTCGTAATATTCCCAAACCAATTCTTCCGACTCGATTAGCAAATCCCCATAATAAATGGGGTCCTTCTCGAAAAGCGATTCCATACGATTGATTTTGAATTGCATTACCAAAGCAAAACAATCTTGCTGAGGATAAAACGCTACGGTATCCAACGTTCCTGCTGAATTAAAATTATACCATTCGTGCAAAGATTTTCCGTTGAGCTTTATGTTTGCCAAAACACCAATCTGTCCGCTAGATGCAACAACGCCATCATGCGCAAACGCTTTTTGATCAAACGTAAACCACAAATTGTGGTCTGCTGCGGATGCACATAATTTCAAATCCAAAGTCGTTAAATTCGCCGTGATACGATTTGCGTTTTCCAATTCAGAATCCGTATAAACCGACTCAGCAACTACCGTCCAAACACCATCCGTTTTTGTCGGCGTCATCTCATACTTGAATCCTTTAAACACGCCTAAATCATTTGTGACGTTTTCCGTCAATTGAATCACGAACGTCCCGTCCAATGCTGTCGATTTCACCGTATCATGCATCAACCCTTCGTTAAAAATTAAACGCAAGCGGTTGCCCCATTTTTGTACGGTAAAATTATTTTGCGACGCCGAAAAAAGCGTCCACCAATCAGATAAACTCTTGTCTCCAATCATCAATTTATCCGCCAAATCTGCGTACAGTGTCGGAGCCGCATTACCATCCCCGCAAGTAGCGAAAGCAGATGAAAAGGTGATGTTGATTTCATAATTAGAAGTATATATTCCATTTTCATCAAAGTTCGATTGCGCTTTCACTTCGGTAGGTGATACCATTTCACTTTCCGCTTTTGCAATCTCCCGATGAAAAGGCTGAATAACACTCAAAATGCCCGTCAGCAACATGCAAACACATATGCAAAACAAGGTTAAAATTTTGAGTTTTTTGTTTTTTATACTCATACTTTCTCCTCTGCGATTTTTATCAAATCGTATAAAGTTTTGAAAGGGATATCAAACGGAAATTTTCACATTTTATATCCCTTTCGCCTTTCTTATTTCATTATTTTATTAGCCAATCGGCACAAGGGGCATTTCGTTGTCTCCATCAATTATGGGAGGCGTAACAGTTGAACTATCATCTGACGAATCGCTAGAGCTATCCTCTGAAGAATCGCTCGAGGAGTTGTTAGAACTATCCTCCGAGGAATCACCCGACGAAACATCGGAACTATCGTCCGATGAGTTATCCGTAGTATCTGAACTGTTTTCCGAAGAATTGCCCGAATCATTTATGCTTTCCGAGTTTTCCGTTCCGCTATTAGACTCCGTACCGTCACCTGTTAAGCCGCACGCTCCAATCGCAAAAGTCAACCCTAAGCATAAAATAAACACTAATAATTTTTTCATAGTATTTCTCCTTTTTCATTCTTCAAAAGGAACGAGAGGTAATTCGTTATCATCATAATCGTAAAAGTCCGATGCTGACGTACAAATACAATCA
>JAZNMA010000128.1:0-4727 GCA_045579345.1 Christensenellaceae bacterium
TGATTAACTTTAGCGATTATTCTAAAACGGCGGAAGAAACTTTCGGGAGTTTGAAGTGTCAAATCTTCCTTATCTTCAATAACGCCACCGATATAATACGGCAAACCACAGTTTGCGTATGAAATAAAGCCCGAACGCTCAAAAATAATAATTTCTGCGTGTTCGTTTAATCTTCTTATTCTTGCTGCGGCTGTTGCGCCACCTGCAACCCCACCCACGATTACGATTTTCATTTTATCCTCCGATAAAGGCGTTTTAATTTATTTTAGTTGTGATGGCAACTTCCCTTTCCACAACCGTGTTCACCACAAGTGTGTGCACCGTCACCGTGTTCATGGTCGTGGTGAGAACATCTAACGTTGGGATTAAATTCTAGTTCGTTTTTCAAAAACGCTTCTACAGCGCTGTCGCAATCGCCACTAACACCACCGAATAATTTAATACCGAGTTCGTTAAGCGCACTTATAGCGCCACCGCCTATGCCACCACAAATAAGAACGTCAACGTTGTTCTCTTTTAAGAAACTTGATAATGCGCCGTGACCTTGGCCGTTAGTGCCGATAACGGTTTTAGAAACTATTTCATCGTTTTTTATATCGTAAATCTTAAACTGTTCGGTATGCCCGAAATGTTGAAAAATTTGTTCATTGTCATAAGTTACTGCAATTTTCATAATAATATCTCCTTATTTTCTAATAACTATATTATACCCCTTTTTGCCATTTTTTTCAATTGTTTTTTGTATTACCTTTAAAAACAAAAATCTTTACTTTTAAAAGCCAATTTTAGCCAAAAAGTAAAGATATAATAAAAATACACTTGTTTCTTAAATTGCTTCTGGGCAAACTTTTTTATACTGGTTTTGATATTTATAAAAATATGCAAGCGCCCATACCCTAAATAATCTACAATTTATACAAAAATTTTTTGCTTTTATATCACAATTAAAAATAACACAACTCTATTTTTTTACTTGGTGTAACAGAGTATTTAATATGCTGATAATAGAGTTTTGATATGCAGCACCTCTTAAATTTCTTACCACTACCACATGGGCAAATGTCATTTCTTCCTACATTCTTGTATTTGACATCCATTTTTCTTTCGATTTTGCTATTAATCGAAAACATTTGTAAGAAAGGTAAATTTAATCCAATGAAATCATCTAATTTTTTAAATTTTTCATCATCCGTAATATCATCATCCACAACTTGCATAATGCAACGTTTGTTCTCTGGATGTGCAACAAGTGCTACGCCTTGAAAATGTTTAATTTTTTCAATATTGTGTATACAAGGTTCTCCCCAATATAGTTCCCCTTTAATGTGAGGACAATCTAAACCAAGCACAGATTTTCCACAAATGCTACAGGTTGCTTTTTCAATAACAAACTCGCTACTACAAAATAATTTGTAAGGATATAATGCTTCATATTCTAACAATAAATCATATAAGGAAGGCAATTCAAAGCGGTTTTCTTCATTAGTAAATTTACCAACAGATTTAATAATGTCGAAACAGTCCTGCAATTTGTCCCAAGAACCTTTATAATCCTTAATTTTTAATTTGTTAAAATAATTTCTTAATTCACAAAACAGCAAGAAATATTCTTTAAACACATACTGGGCGTTTGCTAAACGTTCGTTTTTAGTTTTAACGGCTATTTCTTTAATTTCTTGAAACATTGGCTCAACATCTTCGAACTCTTGCATGGGGTTAATAAAATCACCGCTTTGCAACTTTCTTTTCATAGAGTTAATTGCAACACAAATACTTTTTACTTGGTCAAGGTTCATATATTCAATAAAGTATTTCAGCATTTTATCCTCACATTTTGTTTAAATCAATTTTTTCAAAAGTTTCCTTAAATGTTTTAGCGTCGCCACTATAATGAATAGTTTTTTCTTCATGCTTTCTTTTTACAATCATGGTTATATCAATATTAGCATTTTCCTTTTCTCTGCCTTTAAGTTTACTTTTAATAAAATCTCCAACAACATTTATTGCGATAGGCAATAAAATTTCTGTTGCAATCCAAATGATAGGAGCCCAAATATCAAACGAATGAAGGGAACGAACTTTTATATCAGCATCCGCTAAAATATCATATGAGTGATGTGTGTCGTTTTGACGGCAAAACTTAATAAACTCTATAGTTTCTTGAGCAAAGCAAAAGTCGTTATCGCCATATTTAGCAGGAACGGCAACAAAATCAACCGTTTCCAATTTTTTTCTAGTGTTATCGGATATTGATTCTAGTTCAAAATATTCACTAAAACTTGTATTGCTATTTATTACTTTAATTTTTTCTTCCATTGTAAATTCTCCTTTGTTATTTTTGTGATTTTTGATAGCCTTTTTTAATTAGCATATCGATACCTTTTGCTTTTAAAAAGTCTTCTGCATTCTGATAGGATTGCTCATAATTAACAGGCTGTATTGTATTAACACCATTCCAAACTAATGCTTCAGTAAGATACTTTATAGTTAAATTATTGATATGTTGAATCATAGCATCGTGTTGTTTTGTCGAATAATAAAAACGAAGTTTCTGAACATCGTCAATCAAATCAGTAATTTCTTTATCTTCTCTAAATTTATAAAAAATTTCTAAATAGTCGTTCATATTTACTCCTTTGTTATTATTTTGGTTTTTTGCGGCCTGAACAATATGGACAACCGTTTCCACTATTTCTGCTTGCTATTGTCGCTTGCCATTCATGCCCTTTATCACATTTCCACCAAACCTTTTTACCGCTATTCGCTGTAACATCTTCAGGTTTTAAATCGCCATTTTTCTCATAATTCCATTCATTTGCTAATTCAGGATTAAGGGTTGCTAAATCTGTTTCGCCTTTAATGACTTTTTGACCCGCACAATGCGGACAGCCATGACCACTATTTCTGCTTGCTATTGTCGCTTGCCATTCGTGTCCTTTATCGCATTTCCACCAAACTTTTTTATGACTATTCGGCATAAAGTTTTCTGGTTTCAAGTCCGCATTCTTTTCATAATTCCACTCACTTGCCAATTTGGAATTAATCGTTGTTAAATCATTAAATCCTTTTAATACTTTTTTACTTGCACAAATAGGACAGCCTTGACCATTGTTTCTATTAGCAATAGTTGACTCCCATTCATGTCCATTTTTGCACTTCCACCAAACTTTTTTATTGCTATTCGCCAATAAATATTCTGGTCTCAAATTGCCATTCTTTTCGTAATTCCACTCTTTTGCTAACTCTGGATTTGTTGCTAAAAGTGAATTCTCTTTTTCTGTATATTCACGTAAATTTTCTATTTCAATAGCATCTCTTTGTAAGTCAACATCTACGTTAATTCCAATAATTTTACTTAAAACTTTTTGTATAACTTCTCCTAAATTTTTTTGATTTTTATCAACAATATAATCTATTGACCTATCATTTAGTGAAGGCAATCCTTCTCTTATTCTATAAAGTGTAATTCCATCATTTTTGCATTTTGAATTTTTTTCTAAATCCTTTTTCGTTTTATTTTTATGATAAAACTCCCCATCGTATTCTATAGCAATCTTTATTGAGGGGATATAAATGTCTAATTCATATCCTAGTTCTTTATAAGAATGCGTTGCCTTTTCTCCATATTTTTTTAAATAAAACAAAATAGCATATTCTGGAAAAGAAGTATTGCTTTCAGTATTACAAATAGGACAATTGCGTCCCTTGTTTCTGTTTGCTATTGTTGCTTGCCACTCGTGCCCTTTACTACATTTCCACCAAACTTTTTTATGACTATTCGGCATAAAGTTTTCTGGTTTCAAGTCCGCATTCTTTTCATAATTCCACTCTTTCGCTAAATTTGGGTTTTTTGTTGTTATATCATTAAACCCCTTTAAAACTTTTCTTTCAACACAATACGGGCAACCGCGCCCCTTATTTCTATTGTTTATTATCGATTGCCATTCATGTCCTTTATTACATTTCCACCAGGCTTTTTTATTGCTACCAGGAGTTAAAGTTTTAGGGTCTAAACCTAATTCGTTATTTTTCTCCCAATTCCATTCTGCCATTAAAGTAGGGTTGTCTATTAAGTACTTTTTTTCTTTTTTCTCTATCATAGTTATAACCTTAAATAAATTTCTCATTTATTATAGCATATAGCAAGATTTATTTCAATCACTTATAAAAATCAATTGATTTTCCCAAAAAAATTTTATTTTATGTCTTGGGAAAAAGTTTGTAAAATTAGGACTTCCATTTTATAAAAAATGCTTAAAAATAATAAAAAACACCCGAAAACGCTCGTTTTCGGGCGAAAAATATCCAACTCAATGGGACGATGAGGCAAAAAATAGTGAAAAAACTAAAGTTTTTAAGGCTCTTTAAGTTTGAACAAAACCCTAGGGGGATTTTGGGAACAAGTCTTTTTAAGTTTTTCAAGAAAAAAGGCAAGATTTATCTTTGTTTTTCTAATATTTTTAATCGTTAAATTTTTTAATTTTTTAGGTGACTTTTTTAAATTTTTCCCAAGAAAAACCCCTATAATCAGCCTTAAAATCCTACAAGGCACCACTTTTAAGAAAAGAAGTTAAATTTTAATAAACAGACCTGTAATTAAAATTGCCAGTATACAAAGAGGCGCAACATATTTTACTATAACATTAAAATATGTTGTCATCCACTTACTTTTGTCGATTCCTATTTCTTTAGGTAAAATATTTTTATCTATAAACCAGCCGGCTATT
>JAZNMA010000129.1:0-61203 GCA_045579345.1 Christensenellaceae bacterium
GTTGAGATAATAATATTTGTTGAGTTGTTAGTTAAAAAGAGACTGAAAGACTGTGTTGCTGAGTGTAAGGGTAGCTACACTTGAGTATCCATTCGCCGCCGCGTCCCTACAGAAAGAAATAGATATTTAAGTCTAATTGAAAAGTAATATTTGGCTCTTTATATATATATATATTTACTATATTATATATCTTTTTTTTTTGAAAAATTGATTGGAAGGAAAGAATCTGAATAGTCTTCTGTTTCATTGTAGATATAATTATGCTGGAGCGTTGCTCTTTTTCATTTTCAGCCAGGCCTGACGCCGCGCGGGGTCGCATTGGCGCTGGGACGCTGTCTCACAAGATGTTTGTAGATAATCGTCGCCGCGGCGCCGGATATCCAGCAAGTACTTGAGCTTTTATGCGGCCGGACGCGGAATTGCACGGTTGTAGCTTCACGACAGTGTACTACAGGTCAAGCGTAGTTAAGATGGGCTGTCCTCTTGAATTGACGCAGCCTCGACCGGGCGATGATGGAGCGATTACTTTTGAAGCCACTGCGCCGCATGGTCGTGGCTGCAAAGGTTAGGAAGGTTACGGAATTGCTTACGCTGACTATGGCGACAGTCTAGTAGATAACTCAGCACGGCATCGCCGCGGCGGCACTACAAGAGGAATGGAAGCACCACGACTTGCTTACGCCGAAGCTGTCCACAGTCTAGTAGATAACTCGGCGCGGCATTGCTGAGGCTTACCTACATAGTAGTGCCACCACGGCTGGGCAATGTGGCGAGTGGCTGCGCGGCGAGGTAAAGCAAAAGGCCCTGATTTCTCAGGGCCTAAGCTAGGGTGCTTATTCTGCATCATTATCGTCATGTGCTTCTGCCTCAGCAACATCACCGTGAGCAAGTGCCTGTATCTGTCTGAGCAGCTCCTTAGCGTCAGCAGCCTTGATGTTGTGGAGGTCCATACCAGCGAGCAGGTCTGTGAGAGCATTCTTTGTAGTGTCAACTTCAACGATTGACGCACCGCTGATTCTCATATCCTTGAGCTGCTGTTCAGCCTTAAGGAGCGCCTGATAGCGTTCGTCGCTCTCATCGAAGTCAGCCTTGCTCTTCATAATAGACTTCTTAGACTGCACATTGCGGATTTCTTTTCTGAGCAGCTCCTGGTCTTCTGCAAACTGCTCAAGCTGTTCGATTGTATAATCTACAGAACCTGACATTCTGCGTGCGCCGCCTGCATGCTTCTCTTTGCCTGTTGCCATACGGATGAGGTTCTCTGCAATAGCTCCAGTCATAAGTGCCTTGTAGTTATCCATTGTCATAGCCTTTGCTTTGCAACGTGAGCGCTTGGACTGCTGTGACTTAAGCATGCCATCGATTGTCTCATCACTGAGCTCTTTCAGGAACTCAACGTCAACATCTGCGAGCGGGTGTACGCTTTCGATGAGCTTATCCATTGCGTTGTTGTCCTTCTGAGATGCGCGGATGCTGTCTGCATACATGTCAATGTCATCGTTCATTGTGCGCAGGATTTCAGCTGCGAGGTTGCTTGCGATTGATGTGAGCTGAGCAGTACCACTGAGCTCTCTTGTGTTGTTCTGTGTGCTCTCGCTGAGAGTAGCAAATAAATTAGTATTGTTAGACATAACGTCCTCCTTCTGCCACACTGTGCAGTGGCCAGCGAATATAAAAGTCGTATTAGACTTAGAACAGTCTTTTGTTCTGTTCTTTATCTTAATTATATTATATCACGTGAAGTGCAGTTTGTATTCAGTTTTTGAAAAATTGGTGCAGCGGCGGCACTGAGTTTATGTTACCATATAGGACGGCTTTTACGCGGCTGTACTACTGCGTGGGCGGGATGAGGCGCACTCCCCTTAAGTTGGGCGCGGCGCTGTCTAGCTGAGGCTGTTCATGGTCTTGCCTGGCCATGGCTTCCTTAGCGTCGCGGCGTTGCATAGGCCGGCTAGGACTGCACGCTAGTAGGTACCCCACCGCGGTCCGGCTGAGACTGGACCCATAAATGCAGTCTTGAAATAAATTTCCAAAACTGAATACAAACAGCAAGAAATATGATATAATATAATTAGAGCAGAAGAATAAATATTAAGACTGCCGTTGCTCTCGGCAGCAGAAAGTGAGAAAATATTATGAACATTAATGCTGGATTAAACTACATGCTGCTTGGCCGTTGGCTGGATACTGAGTTTGAAGCAAAGTATCTTGCAGATATTTCTGTTGAGACATTCAACAATATTAAGCAGCAGATGCTTGACATCTTTGAAGGCTGTGAGCTGACAGACACTGACATCAAGGCTGCTTGGAAAGAATGGTTTGACTGGAACATCTACAACGGTACATTGGTTAAATGTGACGTCTCTACGAATCTTGAGCTTGACGTCATGGAAAAGGTACTTAAGCAGACCACAGAAGCCATCGATAAATTACCAACTGAAGACAACAAGCCTGCAGTACCTACTAATCTTGTTGATATGAAGAAGTACCTTTCAGACAATGAAGACAGAATTGACCCAACGGATGCATACTACATTCAGTGGCATCAGGCTAATGCTATCCGAGAGTCTATCATGGATTTAAGTTATCCTGTAGCAACTGACCAGGTAATATTTACGTTCGGCAATAAAACGTTGAGTATTGGCTGCTTCAATGCCGAGGCTGTCGGCTCGTTCAATGATGCCTTGTTTGACATAATGCAGAATGCAATCGAAGAAATAAATCTTAGCTGAAGCAGTACGGCAGCAGAAATGCTGCCGTATTTTTCTGTGCTTTTATGCAGCCGTATACGGTCTAGTCCAATCGTGACTGCTTTTATGTAGCCAGCTTCAGCACTGACTGTCCATGGCTGTATCAGAAGCAGCCGCGGCGTTGACTGGCCGCGGCTGAACCTTGTTAAAATTTTAACAAGAAAGTTGACCCTTCTCCCCCTCGCGATTTTTGTTTATACACGCCGTGGCGTTCGTGTTTTTAATTTACGACCGGGCCGAAGCCCGGTCTTTATTATTAGATTAAGTTCTTTAACAGTTCAAGTATTCTGTCTTTGCTAATATCTGCTGTTGCTTCAATAGTGTCAATAACTGTCTGTAAGTCAGTTTTTCTAACATGCTCGTTATCAACTGGCTTGATTTTATTTCTGTGTTCAATCAACATCTGTTCGATTTTACAAGCATGTCTATATTCGTCGTTGTCTCCGTCTTCAGTAGTTAACCAACGAGTTAAGGTCTTTTTAGACTGAATTGAACGAATGGCCTTGACTGTTTCGTCATAATCCAACATATCAACATCTGACTGTTCGTACATTGTGACAGACTTTTCTTTCGGGTCTAAAAGCTGTCTGACCTGTTTTAATAACTCTTCTTCTTTAAGAACTTCTGTCATCATGTCATTATATTTAACATGGCCTGACATTTTCTTGAGTCGACACTTTTTAGACTGAATGCTTTTTAAAGCTTTTGTTACTTCAAGCATATCATTGTTAAGTTCATTAGCTTTCTTTTCAACTTCTTTTAAGTTAATATTATTAGTCATAATTAGCTCACTTTCTGCTATAGTCTTGCTATAGCTATAAATTTTTATTTTTAAGTCTTTTTATGTCTTAACTTAATTGTCTTATTCAATTGTCAAGATACTTAAGTAAATAAATCAATTAAATCAATAATATATTTAACTATCCTTCTATTAGTCAAATCTTATATTTATTATTGACTTATTTATTATTTACTTTCTATATATATAATATCATAAATTAGAACAGAAATAAACAACTTTCTGCTAATAAATTGTAAATAAATTGTGAACAAATTAGTATTCTTAAATATTAATAAATTGTGAACAAATTGTGAACAAATTGCGTCCAAAAATTGCACAAAAATTTTGACTAAATCGCGCACCCCTAGCGCGGCGGCGCTCGTACCTTCCTGTCCAAATTAAAAGGGCGCTCGTACCTTCCTATCCAAGCTAAAGGTCGCTCGTACCTTCCTATCCAAATCAAATAGTCCAAAAATCGCACGTAACATCCTATCTGAACCAAGTACCCAAGAATTACAGTAAACCAGCCGCAAAGAAAACCAGCCAAAAATAGCCCAAAAATCACGGCGCCGCGGGTCCAAAGACCTGACGGGTCGGAGGCCCGCTGGGCTGCTGAGGGAGAGGGGCCACGTTATTAATAATTAAAGGCGTATAATTAACTTGTAGGTCGTCCTGGGTAACTCGTGACGCGTTCGTAATGTGATTTGTAGATAAATTATAAGGTATTATTACGAACGTGTTACGCGTAATATAATTATTGTGAGAAACTACACGTGTCTTATGGCTCTATGGGCTGACTAACCCGCGTATAATAGTATAAAGGGGTGATATTATGTCGGAACGTGTAGTTATGGACGCTGAGGAGAATGAAGTCGTTCCTGTAATAAAGTGTCCAAGGTGTGGTTTAGATAAACCGCAGGCGCGCCGCAGCCCACACATGTGTGTAGATTGCGAGAAGGCGGAGAATAATAGAGTGACCTACTACAGGATGCATCAGGATAATTGGATGGATGTAGCCAAGGAGGCAGGACTTGACCTGTGGTTGCAGCAACCCGGCGAGACACAGTGGGAGTTCACAGTATGGACAGCCTACCGTGACTCATACCCCGGTAAGAAGCCTACACTCAGCGACGTGGCGCGGCAGCTTAATACGACCTACAATGTAGTTAAGAAGATTGCACAGAGATGGTCGTTCCCGGTGCGCATGCAGGCATGGATGCAGGAGTGCGACAAGATGACGCTGCTGCAGAGAAGACAGGAAGTCCTTGATATGAACAAGGACCATGTAGATATGGCAGCGAGGTTGAGAGCGAAACTCAGCACAGCGATTGACCAAATTGACCCGACGGCGCTTAAGCCCGGTGAGATTGCGTCGCTGGCGAGACTGGCTGCCGACATGGAGCGTAAGGCGAGGGTAGACACCATCGCCCAGGAGGAGATGCGCCGAGACTTGATGACTGAGACGGAGAATCCGGAGCTCAAGAAGAGTCCGACGAAGCAGAACGACCTGAGTGAGGTTGTAGGTATTCTGCTCAAGGCCGGTGCGCTTGGAGATATTACCACCATTGGAGTACGGCAGACCACAGAGGTTGTAGTTGCCGACACAGACGGTAATAAGAACGAAATACAGATGGAGGATTGATGCTATGGCATGGAAGGTTATAAATGAGGCCAGAGTGGTTAAGTGTGACGAGACCGGACGCGTTGGCATTCTCACAGAGCCCGGTGGTAACGTCAAAGTCATTGGCCCTGGAGAGGGCGGTGGCGGAGTGTCACCAACAGCTAAGGTCGTGGAGACTGATGAGGGAGCTACAATCACTATTGTAGATGAGAACGGCACGACGACTGCTACTGTGAAGAATGGTAAGGATGGAGCAGACGGTGCGCCTGGTGAGAAAGGTGACACTGGTGAGAAAGGTGCAGACGGTATATCGCCTACTATCGGTGCTAATGGTAACTGGTTTATCGGTGATGAAGACACTGGTGTCTCTGCTACAGGTAGCAGTTCAAGTTCTGGTGGAACAGACTATGCACGCTACGGCTTGCCGATGTTATATCTTACAGGCAGCACAGACGGAATGACTAAAGAGAATCCGGTGACTTTAAATTACAAGTGCACGGATAAAGATGGCACTGCAAAAGAAGGTACTTGCACGTTAAAATGGCAGGGTTCTTCTTCTCTTGCGTATGAAAAGAAGAACTACACTATCAAATTTGATTCAGAATTGGAAGTAGTTGACAGCTGGGGAGCACAGGAAAAGTACTGTCTGAAAGCGAATTTCATAGACCATAGCCATGCAAGAAATCTTGTATGTGCTAAACTGTGGGGGCAGATTGTAAAAAGCAGAGCAAAAGCAAACACAAAGCTTAACGCTTTACCAAATGCTGGAGCAGTTGACGGCTTCCCTATAATCATAATGCTTAATGACGAATTTCACGGTCTTTATACATGGAATATACCAAAGGATGCGTGGATGTTCGGCATGGGCAGCGGAACACATGAAGCTATAGTATGCGCTGACGTACCTTTAAACGAAGGTGCGGTGGCTTTTAAAGTTCTTGCAGATTTCAAAAACGATTTTGAGCTTGAGTATTCTTCATACGACGAAGCGGAAGTACTTAGCAGTCTTAATCGTCTGATTCAGGCTGTAATTGACAGTAACGGAGCAGACCTCGATACTACTATTGCAAAATATCTTGATTGGGACAGCGCAATTGACTATTATATTTTTTCCGTTTTAATCACGGGACTTGACAACACCAAAAAGAACTATATTCTTGCCACATACGACGGTGAAAAGTGGTTCTATTCTGCGTATGATATGGACTCAACTTTTGGCATTGACTGGGACGGCGGAAGTTTCCTTCCAGCCGACAGAAGACCGACATTCAGCACAAGAACTTCAGATAACCTTATGAAGCTGATTTGGAACTATAAAAGACAAAGACTTCACGATAGATGTCAAGAAATAATGGAAACTGTTTTTTCTGAATCTAACATTGCAATTGAATTTTCAAATTTTATAGGAAAACTTCCTTCACCTATCTTGAAGAAAGACGTTGAACTATATCCGTCAATTCCATGTAGTGCTGTAAATAATACATCTCAAATATTCAACTATTACCGTCTGAGATTTGCGTGTGCTTTAAAATGGCTTGAAGAAATGCTTGACGGTTATGCCGGAGATGTAGAAAGCAGCACAACGGCTACTAATGTAGTACCTTTATCTGTTGACGAAAGTGGCAATATCTATAACGGCACTGGTTATAAGGACGGATACAGACTTAGTTCTTCAGGAGCAGAAAAAGCACAGGAAAATTCTACGCTTACTGGTTTTATACGCTGCAATAAGGGCGATATTATCCGTATGACAGGAGTTGTATTTGGAGAATACGGAAAAACAGGAACAGACGGCGTAACACCTGGAAATGGTATTGGCTCACTGTATTCTTATCTTGCGCTCTATGATACGAATAAAACACTAATAGCCGTGAGTCAGGGTAATAATAGTGCAATGGAAAATATGAATGTAAATGTTACATGGGGAACTTTTCCTATTTCAGTTCCAAGCGATATTGTAACTTTTGACCTCAGCAACATTGACGAAAATACAGCGTATATCCGTATAAATGCTATCGGAAACGGCGCAAATATGATTGTTACGATAAATGAGGAAATCTAATAAAACTAAAATTTTAAGGTAGGAGGAGATTAAGCAATGAGTCGAACAAAGCGCATGAAAGGAGCCTATGAACCCGCCGTACGATATGACTCGTACGGCGGGCAGTTCAAGGTATGCGCCTTCTGCGGCGAGGAGAAGCCTATAACATGTTTTCCGAAGAATGGAGTAGATAAAGTCGGACACACAAAATACAGGGATGACTGTAAGACTTGCTACAACATACGTCGCAGAGAAAATAGAACAAAGAAAAAGCATTCTGACTTCATTGGTGGTCAGAAGAGACGCGGCGAGGAAAATCCGAATTTTACGCATCAGGAATGGAAAGAGTGCTTGATATTCTTTGGCGGTGAATGTGCATACTGTGGTGCAACTACACGTAAGGGTCAGAGAATGACACGTGACCACCTTGAACCTGTCAGTTGCGGTGGAAAGACTGTACAGAGCAATATAGTACCTGCATGTAGTTCATGTAACAGCTCCAAGGGAGCTGAGGACTTTAAGCAGTGGTTCATGAAACAGCCCTTTTTCAGCCAGGAAAGATTGAATAGAATCTTTAAGTGGCGCACTATAATAAGACAGACTGAAGGAGGTGAAAACTATGAAGATTGACTGGGTTAGAAAGCTCACAAGCAGAAAGTTCTGGCTTGCGGTAGCCTCTTTTGTAGGTATGCTCGTTGGTGCTTTTGGTATGGCAGAGTCTGAAGTAACACAGGTTACATCCCTTATTCTTGCCGGTGCTACAGTTGTGGCTTATATTATAGGTGAAGGCCTTACAGATGCTGCAAATGCTGAAGTTGTACAGCTTGACATCAGCAAAGTTGCTGAAGGCACCGGTGTAAAGATGGAGCCTATTGAAGTTGAAGATGGCGTCTATAACGAGCTTAATGCTGAGTAATAATGAGCTGGCAGAGTATTCTGCCAGCTATCTTTAGTCGAAAGGAGCTATAAGCATGTCTGAGATTGACTTAAGCTCAGTTGACCTGGGCTCCCTACAATCATTATTGTCACCAAGACTTACGAAGTATATCCCCTACACGCCAACTCCAAAACAAGCTGCGTTCTTACTGATGAATAATCAGAAAGAGATACTGTATGGTGGCTCTGCCGGCGGAGGCAAATCAGTTGCTCAGCTAATGGCAGCACTACAGTTTGTAGATGTACCTGGATACTCTGCTATTCTGTTTCGTAAGACGTACGCCGACTTATCTTTGCCAGGTGCGCTTATAGATATGAGTAAGCAGTGGCTTATGGGATTTGTAGAGTCCGGTGAAGTAAAGTGGTCTGAAAAAGAAAAGCGTTATACATTCCCATCTGGAGCGTCATTGAGTTTTGGTTACCTTGAGTCAGACAATGATTGTTATCGTTATCAGGGAGCCGAGTTCAGCTTCATAGGTATGGACGAGTGCACGCACATTTCACCATCAAACTACAGATACCTGTTCAGTCGTTTACGTAAGCCAAAGACCTTACAAGTGCCATTGCGCTTTAGAGCTACATGTAACCCTGGTGGACAGTATGGAGAATATTACTATCAGAGATTCTTTGTAGAAGGTAAGGAAAATGGCAGAATATTTATCGGAGCTGGTCTTGATGACAACCCGTATCTTGATGCTGAAGCTTATAAAGAGGCTCTACAGGAGCTTGACCCTATCGAGCGTGAGAGACTGCTCAACGGTAACTGGGAGATTAAAGCTTCCGGTGATATGTTTAATAGACACTGGTTCCAGATTGTGCCAGCTTCTGAAGTGCCGACTGGTGCTCAGTATGTTAGGTTTTGGGACATGGCCGCTACAGACCCAAAGAAGCGTAAAGGTAAGAACAAGCGTGACCCTGACTCTACGATAGGTTTTAAGCTTGCAATGCACCAAGGTATGTACTGGATTGTAGATATTGTACGAGAGCAGAAGACACCTCATGAGATTGAGCAGATTATTGGTAATACTGCAAGAGAAGATGGCTTTAACTGTGCTATACGTATGGAGCAGGAGCCAGGCTCATCTGGTATTGCAGTAATAGATAACTACGCAAGAAATATCCTTCAGGGATATAACTTTCTTGGTGTGCCCTCCACAGGCTCTAAGGTTGAGAGAGCAAGAAATGCCTCTGCTGCGGCGCAGGGTGGAAGAGTATTCATCACGCACAATTGTAGAAACATGTTACCCTTCCTTGATGAGTGCGACTTGTTCCCTTATGGTATACATGATGATACAGTAGACGGCTTTTCAGGAGCTTTTAATTTCTTCAGACCATCTTCAGTTCTAAGGGCACCAACTGGTCTTAAGAAGGCCGGAGGAAGCTACTGGTCAAAATTTAAAGAATAGGAGGTAAGTGATGAGCAATAGAAAAACAGTTAACTTTAAGCAGCTTGGTACTTCTGGTCTTAGACGTCAGGGTCCGTATGTCTATGAAGAATTTCTCCCTGAGCTTCGTTGGCCATATGCGGGTAAAGTGTATCAGGAAATGAGTGACAACGACCCTGTCATAGGCTCTATATTGTACTTAGCTGAGATGCTTATCAGAGGAACTACATGGAGTGTAGAACCTGCAAGTCAAAGTGATGAAGACCTTGAGGCTGCGAAGTTTCTTGATGAGTGCATGCATGATATGGACATGTCTTGGGCAAACACAATTTGCGAGATTCTTTCTATGCTTACATACGGTTTTAGCTTCCACGAGGAAGTGTACAAAATACGTAGGGGACCTTACGAGAAGGATGGAAAGTATAAGAGCAAATACTCTGACGGCAGAGTAGGTTGGAGACGACTACCTATAAGAGCCCAGACATCCTTGCATGAGTGGGAGTTCAATGATGAAGGAGACCTTACCGCTTTCATTCAGTGTGCCGAGCCTGATTACAAGATAAGACGTATACCTACATCTAAGGGTCTCTTATTCAGAACAAGAATCAGCAGAGACAATCCAGAGGGTAAGTCGCTGCTTAGAAATGCTTATCGTCCATGGTACTTCAAAAAGCACTTTGAAGAGATTGAAGGTATAGGCATCGAACGTGACCTTGCAGGTTTCCCTGTACTGACTGCTCCACAGGACTTAGACCTGTGGAATGATGAAGACGAAAGAATGGTTAAGCTCAGAGCTAGTGCTGAACAGCTTGTAGCTTCTGTCAGACGAGACAGCGAGGAAGGCGTATTGCTCCCTTATGGATGGGACCTTAAGCTGCTTTCATCTGGTTCAAGTAGACAGATTAATATTGGTGAAACTATTGACAGGTATGACAACAGAATAGCCATTACAATGCTGTCAGATATTATACTTATTGGTAACACTAAGTCTGGTTCTTTTGCTCTCGCAGATACAAAGCAGTCAATGCTTGCAGCGGCGCTACAGGCACAGTTACAGAATATTGCAGATGTCTTTAACAGTAAGGCTGTTCCGGACCTATTTGCTTATAATACATTTTCAGTAACTGAGCTTCCACAGATTGTACCGGGACAGATACAGACTCCGTCTCTTAAGGAGCTTGCACAGGTGCTTCGTTCTATGGGCTTGAATATCGCTGGCGACATGCAGCTCCAGAACTACTTACGTCATATCCTTGGTATGCCTGAGCTTGATGAGGAAACGTTTAATGATGTCTATCGTAATCAAAGTGCTACAAACGGTAATAATGCGGACGTAATTAATAATGATACTGCGACCGATGATACCGTTGACAATGACTTTGAGATGTCTGATATGTACTATACTGGAGGTGAAACATAATGGGTATTATTGTACACAACACAGAGGTAATTACTGACGAGCATATTAGTGTGTACCTTGACGATGGCTCAGTTATTCATACAGGTAGCCACGAGACCGTATACTGTGCGGAAGAGGTTCCTTTTGATGAGAGTTGTTCAGTAGATGTTCTGTTTGATATTACTAAAGCAAAAGAGGATGAATGCCTTGTCAGCGGTTGGGCAAATGTAGCTGTTAATGCAGACGGCTCCTTACCTCTTGACTGGCAGGGCGACATCATTCGTCCTGAGGTGCTTGAGAAGGCAGCAGTTAACTTTATGCTTAACTACAGAGACAGTGGTGTTATGCACGAAGGTGAGTCTCAGGGCGTGGTTGTAGAGTCTATTGTCTTTACAAAAGAAAAGCAGGAAATCTTAGGTATTCCGGAGGGATGTGTTCCGGAAGGCTGGTTCATTACTGTTAAGGTATTGAACCCTGAAGTATTCAAGGCTGTTAAAGAAGGTAAGTACCGCATGTTCTCTATACAGGGTACTGCAAAACGTGTTGAGCTTTAGTGTTATACAGAATAACCGTTTGACGTATAATATAATCAGGGGGTACGGATTATGCCATATATACTCGAGGATTTGGTTGTTGACCGAGTCGACTTAGTAGATGAAGGAGCAAACTCTGCTGCCTTCATAGAACTCTTTAAAAGAAAGGAGCATTGTAAGATGGATGTTAATGAAATCCTGAGCAAGATGAAGCCTGAGCATGCTAAAGTTATTCAGGATGCGCTTGATGCAGCAGCTGCTGATGTTAAGAAAGCTAATGAAGAGCGTGACGAGGCAGCTAATGAACGCGATAAGACTTCTGAGCAGCTTGAAGCAAAAGAGGAAGAGCTTAAGCAGACTAAGGAAGAGCTTGATGCGGCAAAGGCTAACAATAACGCTGCAGCCTTTGATGAGACTGAGACGATTAAGAGCATGCCGCAGGAGGTAAGAGATGTCTTTGAGAAGATGAGACTTCAGAAGGAGACTGCTGAAGAGGAACTTCGTAAGTCTAAGGAAGCTGAAAAGACAGCAGAAGCAATCAGTAAGGCTAAGGAGCTCAAAGCTATCCCGTATGACCAGGATAAGCTTGTAGGCATTATCAAGAATGCTGATGAAGCTACTCTTGACTTACTTTCAGTCGTTAATGCGGCAATTGAGGGCACTGTTCTCGATGAGGTCGGTAAGAGTGCAACAGGCACATCTGGCGGTGACGCATGGGCTAAGATTGATGCAAAGGCAGAAGAGGTTGCCAAGAGAGATGGCATTTCAAAGGCCAAGGCTACAGCTGTAGTTATCAAAGAAAACCCGGAACTTTACAAAGAATACTTACAGGGAGGAGCAAACTAAATGAACGCATATGAAATTCCTAATCTGCGTTTCAGTCTGCCTGCAGGCGGCGCAGTAGCGAGATGTCGCTTTGTTTCTGTTAACGCAGATGGTAAGGGCATTCAGGCAACGGCTGCTACACAGATAATCGGTGCTTCTATGAATCTCGTCGCTGCTGCTGAGATTGCTGCTGGTGACCGTATTGTAGAAGTTGCTGATGGTATCGTTATGGTTGAGGCCGCTGGTGCTATTACAGCCGGTACAGCAGTTTCAGCAGACGCTGATGGTAAGGCTACTACAGCCGGCGATATTATTGCAGGTGTAGCTATTACCGGCGCAACAGCTGCAGGTGAACTTGTAGCTGTTAAGATTTAATGAGAGAGGAGATAAAATAAATGCCTACTATGCAGAATGCGCATATTGACCGCGCGCTTACCAATGTATCCGTTGCGTATATGCAGGATGCAGCAAACTTTATTGCAGACAAGGTTTTCCCTATTGTAAAAGTTCAGAGACAGTCTGATGTTTTCTATACCTACAATAAGGGCGACTTTATGAGAGACGAAGCTAAGGTACGTGGAGCTGCTTCAGAGTCCGCTGGCGGTGACTATGGTGTAGAGGCTGCAGAGCCTTACTACTGCCGTAAGCATGCCTTCCATAAGGACGTTACTCCTGAGGAGAGAGCAAACTACGACGAGCCTCTTGATGCTGATACAGATGCAGCAGACTTCGTTACACAGAAGATGCTCATCCGTAGAGAGATGGAATGGGCAAGCAAGTTCTTTACTACTGGTGTATGGGGACGTGAAATCACTGGCGGCGAGGCTGCTGCTGAGAACACTGCTGTATACTGGAGTTCAGCTACTTCTGACCCTATTTCTGATATTACAGGTGCTGCCGTTCAGATGGCTTCCGAGACAGGCTACAGACCTAACACACTGGTTCTTTCTCCTTTTGCGTTTAATGCGCTTAAGAATCACGAAGATATTCTTGACCGTATCAAGTACACTCAGAAGGGTATCGTTACAGCAGACCTCCTTGCTACACTTTTCGAAGTTGAAAATGTGTACGTTGCATGGAGTGTAGTTAACACTGGTGCTAAGGGCGCTGCAGATAACGTCGGCTTCATCATGGGCAAGCATGCACTTCTTTGCTACAGTGCGCCTAAGCCCAGCCTTAAGAAACCTTCTGCTGGTTACATCTTCGCTTGGACCGGTCTTAAGGGTTCAGGTGCCTACGGTAACCGTATCGTACGTCTTCCTATGGATATGCTCGGTCTTGGCACTGAACGTATTGAGGGCGAGATTGCGTTTGATGCTAAGAAGATTTGCGCTGACCTTGGCGTATTCTTCAAGGGTATCGTTGAGTAATGTTCGTCGTAAAAAGACCTTTCAGAAACTTCGGTAAAGTGCTCACTGTGGGCTCTGTAATAACAGAGCCTACGGCTATTAAAAGATTTAAGGGTAGATTGGCTGAAGGCAAGATTATTGAAGTCACCGAGCAGACTTATAGTGTTGCTGCCAAGTACTTTAAAGATAAGTATGGTGTAGTTCTTCCGGCTATCTGTACTGAGCCTACCGATGAAGTCAAGACTGATGAAGTCAAGACTGATGAAGTCAAAGCAACACCTGCCAAGGCAGTAGCCAAAGCGGTTGCTAAGTAGGAGGTGTTTGTATGTCTTGGAACTACTCAGGTGACCCGGCTAATAGTCCGTTAGATGAGTGTAGGTTCCTTATTGGTGATACTAATGAGGACGCGCCTATTATGCAGGACGAAGAGATACTGTATATAATTTCACAGTCAGGCGACAATGTAAATAAGCTTCGCTACGAGCTGTTTAATCATGCAGCTACAATCTTCGCCAGGGACATTAAGAGGTCTTTAGGACCACAGTCTGAAGACCCAACTTCACGGCTTAACTTCTTTAAGGAACAGCTGGAGCTGTACAAAACAAAAATGGCAAGCTCTGGTATTTCCTTACCAAGACATGCACATCCTAAAGCCTTTAAACGCGGGATGCATAATAACCCTCCTTGGCGCCCAAAGGGAGGTAATCACTGTGTATGAAAGCCTTAAGCCATGGGTAAATGTACCTGTTACAATAAAGCCTTTTACTGGGCGGTCTGCGACTGGCGACAAGCTTTTCGGTGAGCCGTATGATGTTCTATGCTATCCGCAGGGTGAGGTTAACATTGTGCGTAACTGGCAAGGCGTTGAGGTTGTGTCGCATAACCATCTACACATGGATGGAAGCGTGAAAATAACAAAGCTTGACGCTGTCATCTTTGAGGGTGAAGAGTTGCCCGTGCAGGCTATTTCTACCTTCTATAGAAATGGTGTACCTGACATTAAGGTGGTGTATATCTAATGCGTGGTACGTTTAGCTTTGATTATTCGTCTTTACAGGACTTCGATAATAAGTGCAATGTAGCTATAAGCAAGCTTGGTAACGGCTCACGTAAAGCTCTTGCAGCTGCATGCGATGAGATACTTGATGAAAGTATGGCTCAGGTTCCAATAGACACTACAACGCTTATGCTCAGTGCCTTTTGGGAAATTACTGGTTATTGGAGAACTGGTTGGGATGCTATAATAGGCTATGGAGGTAACGGCGACCCTGTTAACCCTAAGACAGGTAAACCTGCTTCTTCTTATATGCTTGCTGTTCATGAAGACTTAAGCGTGCATCATCCAGTCGGTAAAGCTAAGTATCTTGAAGACCCTGTCAGGAGCTACGCTAAAGCTAAGTTTCCGAGAACAGTATTCAAGTATGCACAGGACTCCCTTGCTGATATGTCCCTTTAGGAGGTGCCTACATGCCAAATCCATTACTACTGGATATTGTACTTTATCTCACAAATGCTGGAGTTATTAAAGGCGACGGTATCGACACCTTTAGAGACTTTATTCCTGAGATGCCTGATGATATTGTAGCTATTACAGAGTATCAGGGAAGCCCGGTTGTATCTTACGAAACAACTGTTCACAGGTCTGTTCAAGTATCTGTGAGAAATAAAAATGCCGACGTTGCGAGACGTAAATCTTTTGAATTGTATAAGGTTCTTAAGCCCACAAGTGAAGACTGCAGAGTAGATTTTACGCCTACCCGCTGGGGACAGGTATCTGTTCGGCAGACACCTTTTAGGTTAAAGACCGATGCAAATGATAGAGTTACTTACGGATTCAACCTTGGCATAACTACTACTACTGATTAGGAGGAAAGAAGAATATGGCAACAAGAATTGGTTGTGATAACCTTGTCTACGCTATCATGAAGACTGAAGACACTGCCACAACAGCACCTACCTTTGATGCCGTTAAGCCTGCTCCTGGTGTTATTTCTGTAAACATCAATCCTAATGCTTCACAGGAAACACTATTTGCAGACGATGGTCCTATGGAGACTGCTACAACACTTGGTAAGATTGACGTTGAAATCAACAAGGCAGAGCTTACCACAGAGAATAAGGCAGACCTTCTTGGTCACCAGATTGACACAAATGGTGGTATCGTTTATGGCGATTCAGACGTACCGCCTTGGGTTGCAATCGGTTTCAGAACACTTAAGTCAAACGGTAAGTATCGCTACGTGTGGCTCTACAAGGGTAAGTTCACAGACCCTGAAGATGCTAACGAGACTAAGGGCGATTCAATTAACTTCCAGACTGATACTATCAAGGGTCAGTTTGTTAAGCTTAACAATCAGATTGAAATCAACGGCAAGCTCGTACGTCCTTGGAAGTATGAGATTGACGGTGATAATGCAGAGGCGGATGCAGATACTATCGATGCATGGTTCGATACTGTAACAATGCCTTCTGTTACAACAAGCGGCGGTTAATTAATGTAATGCTGAGGGCTATGCCCTCAGCAATGTATAGGAGGAAATGTAATGTCTAATGTTAAAAGTGTAAAGTCGAAAACTACAAAGGTTACATTGCTTGACGGCGTTGAGCGTTCTATCAGATTTGACCTCAATGCTATGGCTGAACTGGAAGACAGGTACGGAACAGTAGATGCTGCTTTTGAGGCTCTTGATAAGCAGAGCATTAAAGCACTCAGATTTGTTCTTTGGGCAGGCCTTGTACATGAGGATGCGAGTCTTACAGAACAGCAGGTCGGAAGTCTTATTGATTTAAGATACATGCAGGATATCATGAGCGCCCTTGGTGACGCCTTTGGTGCTGATATGCCTGATGAGAAAGAAGACGGGGACAAAAACCCAAACGAATAAAACCCAGCAATGATGGGCCAAGACCGTTTATTAAAGATAGCTGGGATTGGCCCTTTATCATATATGCTGGGACAGTATGGTTAAACAGAACAGAAGAAGAAGTATGGAAAATGACGCCTCGTAAACTACAGGCGTTACTTCTTGTTCACCATGACATAAAGAGACAAGAAGCCGGACAAGAATCACAAAGAAACCCTAGTACAGGTATAACAGGCTTCATTGATACAATACCGGGCTGGTAAGTAGGAGGTGTAGGCGTGGCAGGCTCTTTTGCTAATTTAGGCGCAAATTTAAAACTTAATATTAGTGACTTCTCTCAAAAGCTTTCGCAGGCTTCTGCACAGACTAGAAGCTTTGCAGCAAGCTTACGCGGAAAGACTGTCAAGGAGATGGAGGAACTCAGGAAGCAGACTAATGCATGGGGCCTCAACCTAAAGTCTATATCAAGAGTAGTTTCTGGTATTGTTATTGCACAGACCTTCTACAGTGGTATACAGAGTATCAGAGGAGCCACGGCAGCTGTCTGGGACTTCACAAAGCAGCTTGAGTATGCACATATTGCATACTCTAACCTGTTCGGTGACCAAGCTCTTGCAACAGAGTTTGTAAATGTTCTTAAGGATTTTGCTGCTGAGTCACCTTTCTCCTTTACAGAAGCAGAGGCTGCGGCGAAGAGACTCCTTGCTTATGGTATTGAGTATAAGAATGTAATGTATGTAATGCAGGGCGTTATGTCTGCTGCTGCAATCCAGGGTGACCCTGCTAAGATAGAGAGTATTTCTAGAGCGCTTGGTCAGATTTACACCTATGGTAAATTAATGACGCAGGAAGTAAGGCAGTTATCAGAAGCCGGTATTCCAGCTTTTGAAATCCTTCAGGAAGAGCTTGGTCTTACTCAGGAGCAGCTTAGAGACCTTGGTAATCAGGGTATTCCAGCTAGTGAAGCAATTAACGCTCTTGTAGATGGCATACAGAAGCGCTTTGGTAATGTTACGCTCGCTGCTGCAAAGACTGTCACAGGTATTATAAGTAACATTAAAGATAATGCCACAATGCTCTTTGCAAGTATCTTTGCACCACTTACTACCTTCATTAAGTCGGCATTAGTAGTATTAGGTGAATTCCTTTTTGCTATGCGAGAACTGAATGAACTTAAAGGTCTTGGTGGTGTATTCGAAGCAATATTCCCAGAGAGCCTGCATGGAACATTGAGAACCTTTGCAGCTAATGTAGGTAATGTCTTCCTTGCGGTTGTTAGACTTGTGCACGCTATTGGTGGTCTTCTTAAGCCTATACTGCTAGCTCTTGTGCAGGTCTTTAATGCCTTTGCACCTATATTATCCTCTGTGATAAATACGCTGGCTGGTCTTGTTTCTGTCATAACAAGTAATGCAACAGCTATGAGATACCTTACTGCTGCACTTGCCGCTGCAGCAGCAATGTGGGTAATTTATAAAGTTAGAGCCATGGCCTCTGCTGCTGCGGCAGCTGCTGTTATGGTTGTTTCCAAGGCTCTTGCAGTTCTACACACAATGTTAAGCTTTGTACTTGCCCACCCGTTCTGGGCTCTACTGATAGGTCTTGGAGGAGTGCTTGTAGGTATCTCTGGCGGCTTTGGTAAGATAAGCAATGCCGTTAGTGGGCTCTTCAAGCAGCTGACATCTTTTAATGGTATCAATCCTGATAAGGTACTATTACCTTCTCAGAAGGAACGTGCTAATGACTTAGACAAGTTTAACAATAAGCTTGAAGGTACCTCTGATGCCATGGATGACCTCGCAGATTCTACTGGTAAAGCTACAAAGGCCGCTAAGGGTCTTCTATCTTTCGATGAAGTATTCAAGCTTAATGAACCAGATGAGGGAGCTGGCGGCGGTATAACAGACCCCAACCTTGACGGTTTGCTCGATGACATCGGCGGTCTCGGTGGCAGCTTTATGCCCGAGATACCAGACTTTAGCGATTATACAAAGCTTCTTAAAAATGACTTTCTTGAAAACTTCAAGGGTGCATGGGAAGATATAAAGAGTCTTATGCCTGGTATTGCAAGTACAGCAATTGGTGCTGGCTTCGGTGCTTTACTTGGAGGCCTTCTTGGTGGTCCTATTGGAGCTAAAATCGGTGCTGTTGCAGGAGCCCTTGTCGGTTACTTCTGGAATATGCTCGCTGATTACTTTGGACTCTCGCCAGAGCAGAAGGTAAGGGCTGGTGTTATAGGTGGCGTTGGAGCGGCAATAGGTGCCATATTTGGTGGTATACTCGGCGGTCCACTTGGCGCTAAGCTTGGCGCCATCGCTGGAGCGCTTGTAGGTAGCTTCTGGGGTATCTTTGCTGAGAAGCTTGGCGTAGTAGATACACAGCATTTAGCAACGCTTCTTGGAGGCGCCGTATCTGGCATATTCTCTGGAGGCGCCACATTAGCTGCTTCATTGATTAAGAATCTTACGCCAGTCTTTATAGATGACATGTTTGCTGGCTTTGCTAAGAACGTTGGCTTCTCATTAAAGGCAGCTCTTTCTGGAGCACTAAAGCAAGGCGTTAAAGGAGCAATAGTGGGGCTAGGCGTTGGTATGCTATCAAACGCTTTAGCTGCATGGATAGCAAAGGAGTTAGACCTTACTGACCAAGACCTGAAAAATGCCGGTACAGGGCAGTTTGTAGGAAATATTGCCGGTACAATAACTGGTCTTATTCTTGGCGGACCTCTTGGTTCACTAATAGGAGGTGCCTTAGGACAGCTCGCTGGTACTGTCGTTGGTGAGTTCTGGGCGTATCTTAACAATACCCTAAAGGGTGCTCTTATAGGAGGTACCGCTGGTCTACCTATAGGCGCTCTTGTAGGTACCTTGGTAGGTACTGTTGGAGGCCCAATAGGCGCCGCACTTGGTGCTGCCGTCGGTACAGCTCTTGGTGGTCTCATTGGTCTTATTGTAGACAAATGGGAATCTATTAAAGGCTTCTTTGTTGGCATATTTACTACTATAAAGAATGTAATAGTTGGCATTGGCTCTTCAATAGCTTCTGTATGGAGCAGCATAACAGAGACTGTCGGCGGTTTCCTTAGTACTATATGGAATGCTATAACATCTGTATGGAGCAATATAACAGAGACTGTTGGAGGTTTTCTTGATAGTATATGGTCTTCTATAACATCTGTATGGGAAGGCATAACAAGTACTATTGGCGGTTTTCTTGATGATATCTGGACAGCAGTGTCAACAGTATGGGAAGACATAACTGATGCTATTGGCGGTTTTCTTGACGATATCTGGTCTGCAGTGTCAACAGTATGGGAAGATATTTCAACTGCTGTAAGCACTGTTCTTAAGGACATATTTAAGGCTGTAGAAACTGTATGGGATGATATCTCTACTGCAATAAGCACAGTACTCAATGATATCTGGGCTGCTGTATCAACTGTGTGGAATGACATCTCAACTGCAATAAGCATTGTCCTTGATGACATATGGAGTGCTATAGAAGCAGTATGGGACGATATCTCAACAGCTGTAATAACTACATGTGAAGGCATATGGGAGACTGTAGAAGAAATATGGACAAACATAAAGGAAACTATAGTTACCGTTGTTACTGCCGCATGGGATGCTGTTATTGAATGGTTTGAACCTATTGCAGAAAAGATTTCAACTATATGTTCAGATGCGTGGGAGGCCGTTAGCAGCTTCTTCACAGAAATATTCAATACAATTTCAACGGTTTGCTCTGACATTTTCGATACTGTCAGTGAGAAATTCAGCGAAATATACGAGACTATCAGTGAAGCTGTTACTAATGCTTTTGATACCATCAGTGAGAAGTTCAGTGAAATATATGATGCTATCAGTGAAGCTGTCACAAAGGCGTTTGAGACTGTCCGGGATAAATTCGGACAAATCTACAGTAAGATAAGCGAAAAAGTTACAGAAGCTTATAACAAGGTAAGCGAAAAGTTTAGCGCTGTCTACTCAAAGATTAAAGAAAAAGTTACTGATTCTTACTCTAAAGTAAAGGAAAAGTTCTCTGACATCTATTCGACAACTAAAGAAAAGGCTTCTGGTGTTTATGAAACAGTCAAGAATAATTTTTCAGACGCTTACTCTAGCCTTAAGGGCAGCATATCAGACATGTATGAGGCTGTTAAAAACGGCATTAGTGACATCTATGAAAGATTCACTGGATGGATAAGTGATATGTGGGACAACGTCTTTGGTAAGCTTTTTGGCTGGATTGATAAAGGTATTAGTAAACTTAAAGACTTCTTTAGTGCCGGCGAAGAGTATACTACTGGACTTGTTGGTGACCTTGCTTCTGTTGTGTTACCTGGTCACGCTACAGGTGGTATCTTTAATAGAGAGCATATTGCAAGCTTTGCCGAGGGCAATAAGGCTGAAGCGGTTATTCCACTAGAGAACGCTTCTGCTATGCAGCCTTTTGTAGATGCTGTGGCGAATGGTTTAACAGCTTCGTTAGGTCCAATGCTTGCAGGCATGTCAGGAGGCAGTAATATGCCGCCTATGTATGTAGGTACTTTAATCGCGGATGACAGGAGCCTCAAGGAACTTGAGCGTAGAATGGAAGTAATAAGAATGCAAGAAGGAAGAAGGTAGAGAGATGGCAAACTTTACAGTAAATGGTAGAGCGATTAAAAATCCCTCTACCTTTAAGATTGAGCGTTATAATGTTACAAATATGGAACGTTTAGCTAATGCTGATATGGTCGGTGACTTAATAGCTAAGAAGCTTAAATTTTACTTCACGTATGACGCCATAACTGCAGAAGAGCTTGACAATATTCTCGAGGCAATCTGGGAAATAAATAGTATCTTCTATCCATTAGAGTATACTTATCAGGGTGAGAAGCGCCGCGCCACAGTTTATTCAGGTTCTATTCCAACAGAGCTACACAGTGCTAAGAGCAAAGAGTGGGTATGGAAAAATGTCACCTTCAATCTGATAGAGAAGTAGGAGGTGTCTTATGTCATTATCAACTGATGCAATGTACAACTCAGAGAGTAGATATCTACACAAGATGTACCGTATCTACTTTACCACAACAAACGTTCTTGAAGTTGTTAAATCAAATTATCTTATCTCTTCAAAGATACTTGAAGAAACCTCTAAAATTTCTGAAAAGCCCTTTGGTGACGTTACATCAAATGAACTAGAACTTAGTCTCTTAAATGAAGGTGGTATATTCAATCCTAAAAATGCCTCTGGACCCTACTACGGCTTAATAAGAAGTGGTATGAAAATAGAGGCTTTTATCAGACCTGATGAAGTTGATGAGTGGGACCAGATAGGCACCTTCTATGTTACTGACTGGAGCACATCTTCTAGTGGCATGTCTGCCGAAATAGTGGCTAATGATGCCTTGTACAATGTACTTAATGCCCAGGTACCTTCCATCAAAATTATGCGTAATGTTGCACTATCCGATTTCCTGACAGAATACTTTGCGCTTTTTAACAAAGAGGTTGACATAGACCCTTCTATTGAGCTTATCCTTCCATATGCATTCACTAATGGGTACTCAAACAATAGGTCCCTACTTACTGACCTTATGATAGCAGCCATCGCAGATTGCTATTGTATGCATGATGGCCGCATTGCAGTTAGAAGACGTGTTTCTAATAAGCCTTTGCGTGCAACTTTAACTGATGATGACCAGATTATTTCCATTGCTATTAAGCAATCAATTTCAACTGACTATGATAGTGCTTCAGTGACATGCAATAGTATGCAAGAGAGCGCTGAACAGGAGCTACTTTCAATATCGTCAGTAGATATCAGTCCGGGTATAAATACTACAGAGCCTACTGCCTTTTCAGCAGATAGGGTTTTGTGCATTAAGTCCATAAGAGCTGAGGGCTTATCTGCTAAGCCCATTAGCTTTGAAGCAACCCCTGGCAGTATCATAATATCCTTACAAAGTACAGCAAGCGAAAAAATTGCTGTGCGTGTCATAGGTACTTGTCTTGAGACAGTAGCATCCATGGTTTCTACAGATGGTACTACAAATGTAAGCTTAGACAGTAGCTTTGTTCAGACTCTTAATAATGCAAATAATGTGCTTTTATACGCCGACTGGTACGTCAATGAGTCCTTAGTTAATCTTGAAGTAACGCTACGTGGCAATCCTAAGCTTGAGCTCGGAAGTAAAGTACGTATCATCAGTACTAAGTATCAGCTTGACTACACTGGCTCTCTTGTTAAAGCACAGTATAAATACGATGGTGGTCTGTCTTGTGTAGCTACTTTTATGGCAGATATGGAGGTGTGATGTGGCTTACTCAAAAAATATATTGCCAAAGGCTTCGGCCTATTACACCCTTAATAATGCTTCCATCATTAATGATGAACTTAAGATAGACGCGAATGGTTCGGCAGAGATACAGGTATCAACACAGATGCTACCAAAGCTTACCTCTAAGATGCTCGTCGTTGTTCATCCGTCTATTTTTTCTAATTCGTATAAGAATGACGGTGTACAGGTTTCAATATCAATCGTCACAACAGCGGGTGTACGTATAGAGTACCTTATACCTGCTGTATACGACTCTTCTGGTGTTTTTAATACTGTGATAGAGTTACCAGAAGAAACTTTTGCGTCCTTTACCTACAAGATTTCTTCAAAGGTTGCTGTGAGCGTGTACAACTGGGAGCTCTGCTCAGAGGAAGCTGTCGACGTTACAACAGTTATAGATGGTGTAGAGCAGGCGTTGCCGAGGCTACTGTATGACTATAATACGTATGCCTACGCTGTAGCGCAAAAAGAGCTGACAGTAGGTCTTATCTCATGTTATCTAAAATCTTCTACAGATTTACAGGGACACTTTACGCTATCATTCTTTGCTACAGAGCGCTGCAATGTACACGTAAGAATAAAAGATAACAGTTATACAGAGCTATTCTCACCACAGGTGTACACTGTTGAAAAAGGTTATTCCTCAATAAGTATACCACATGCTTACCTACACAAGACTGCCACAGACCATATTTTCTCAGTTACTATTCAATGCACTAATGGTCAGTTAAGCATTCCTGTCAGAGGCCTACTTTATACAATAGACGGCGGATACCTGGCAACAAGGCTATTTGATGCAGGTATTGACGTCGAAGACTTAAGTATAAAACAGTTACCTGAAGAAACTTCGCCAACAGAAATATATGCTATTGGCTTTGAGGGCAATCGTCTTATACTTAAGAGTAGAGAGTATAGTAACTCCTACACAGCTGCTTGGAAAGCTATCAAAGACTTTGGAGAAGGCCTTCATGCGGCTGTTGAGTTTAGAGGCACTTGGGTGCTTCGACGCAGCTCTGAAAAGTACACCTTAGAGACTGAAGAAAGTCCATATGTATTTATTTTAGATACAGGTGGAACTCTTAGGGTTTACTCTGGGCCTTCTTACGATATTGTAGAAGAGCTTGCCACAGAGGTGTCCGCTATCTCTGCCTGTCAGGGTTTTAGTTCTACTCTTTATAGTGAGCAAGACCAGGGAACAATTATTGCTTACGTTAAGAATGGCTATGTGCTGTACAGAAGCTATATCTATAACCCCTCAGAAGGTTCCTTCGGATGGGACCAAGCAAATGCCGTCTATAATGGAGGAGACGCAAAGTCTGTTTCTGTGCATAGACTTCCTGACTACAGGGTCGGCATATGTGTAGAGCATTCTACTGGCACTAAATGGTATATAACGGATAGAACCTTTGTAGGACAGTCTGTAAAGCCTGAGATTGTAGATAGTAGAATTAATAGCGTCACTATCGCAACAGTTACAGACAGTGGTAAGGAGCCAGAGACTACATTACATGTCGCCAAACAAAATGTCTTTAATAATGACACAGCGTACCATAATGGTTTTGTAATGACATTTGATTATGCCTTGACGTTTATTCACGGAGCAGACGAAAGAGATTTACTTGATTCCATCACTGTTTTCATTGATGGGAAAAAAGTATCTACAAAAGAAATTAAGAACATTGATGTGTCATCTAATAGCATTACTGTTGAACTTAATACTCCTGTTAAAGGTGGTCGCACAGTAAGCATAGCATACAATTGTTATTCACTTGTTCTCACTACCTATAATGGATGCTACGCAAGCATTCAGCAAGAGTACTCTTGGTCACTGCCATTGCCGATTACATATACTATCAATGAAGAAAGTATCGTGTCTAGCGTAAATGGTACGGTTAATGCTTCTGTAAAGCCTCTGACATATAGTAGTGTAGATATCTCTGAGTCTATTGAATCTTCTATGGAAGCTTCCTTGACCCTAGATGTAAAGCCAACTATACAAAGAATGCTTCCAGCAACAGAAGAAGAAAGTATAAACCTTACCGGTTCATTATCATTAACGGTACATCAAACAGGCGTTTCGCCAGTATAGGAGGAGAATAATGAATATACCCGTAAAGGCATTGTTTAACAATACGTATCATGTTGAGCTAATAGATGCCTCAACAGGCAAAGTGAAGCAGCAAGGCGACTTTCATAACCTAACTACTAATAGTCTCGGCGTAACGCTTCTTGGAAATACCTTAGACGGTACAGCAAGAAGCGCCAATGCCCAAAATGGTCTGCTTTTCAGTATAAAAGTAGGAAGTGGTACAACAGTACCAACGACGACTGATACCGGCTTATCAAGTTTTCTTTGGAGTGCTGTATCAACTTTACAGCCTCTTGAATGGCTTGATGAGCATACCGCGCGTCAGACAGCATCAGTAACCTTTCCCGCAAGCAGTCAGTATGTAGGCACTGTTACTGAAGTAGGTACTTGGTCATGCTACGCTACCAATAGTGGTAGATATGAGAGTGCAATGTGCACAAGAGCTCTGCTGACGGACTCAGAGGGTCAGCAAATTAGCTTTGATAAGACAGATACAGATATTCTTACCGTTACCGTTACTATAGAGTTGTCTTTAGATAGCACAGATGATGCTTTTGAAATTTTCAAGCATCCTTACTTCTCTTACCATAAGCTGCGTAAGGGTAGCGACTACATTCCAAACTCTTTTGCGAGCATATATGGTTCAATAAATCTATGTAGGTTCTACTATACTCTTAATAACTACGACATGCTTACACATGGCAGTACTTTAGACCAACCTGTTTCTGCTCCTTCAATAGTTAGCTCTGGTAACTCTTCTGCTAGGTCTGGCTATATACAGTACAATACAGGACGTCTTGGTACAGACACAGTTACTTCAGAGCGCTACTTCAAAGGTATTGCAATACCTGGCATAGGTTTTTGGAAGCTACCTAATGAAAACATCTTTCCAGCGTACACTATAACAGGTCTCAACATAGGTGTAGGTGATGGTGAAACAGCATCCTTTATGAATCCTCTTTGCTACTTTAAGAATGGCACAGATAAGGTATATAAGAATGGTGTTCAGCTGACCAGAGACGTTGATTATACTATTAATAATCTTGGAAATTCAAAATGCTTACCAGAGGTAGCAGAGCTCACTCCACCTATTAGCATACGCTCAAATGCTACTTCATCTACTACTCTGCGCGATTGGGCGCCTTTAATAGTACCCACAACTGCAAGCGTTCTAGGAAGTGGCACGCGCTTCTTTAGTAACTCAAATCCTCTTTATATTGAGTATGATGAAGCTGTTACGTTTAACTGCCTTGCAAGTGTAGGTGCTTGGCATTCACCATCCGGCACAAATGGTTACAACAGGATTCCAGATAATACCGTCTTTTATATTGACTATTCTATTGATGGTACAGTCTATGAAGAGGCTGGTCAAGTTACACAGGCATACTATAACAGTTCATTTAATATTGATTTTGAAGCTAAAACAGCAAAGTACTGGCGTATACGCACAAGCTATACTGGCTCTATTGGTTTGTACGTTAATTATGCTGCTCCTGAGGGATACATGACGCTTAACTACAAAGACCCTTATATTGTTTTCACTGAAGCACCTGCTGCCGGTGATGTGCTTACAATGGATGTTGATATGGATATCATAATGAAGAATGCAAACTTTGTTGTTGATGTAGGGGCAAAGATTGAACTTACATGGTAAGGAGGTGGCGATGTGGCGCTGACCTTTGAGTATGAAAAAGATATTGAAACTGGTACGACGCCTTTCATATGTCATGAGCCTGATAGCACACTTTATAATTACTATATAGTAGATGCACGTGCTATGGACAAAACTGCAATAGCTGCTGGTGGTATGTATGATGACGTCGTCTTTGATAACGAGGACCGTAGCTTAACTACACAGGCTGTGTCTGGCATAGGCTTTAAGAACTTTCCAGGTATTGGTGCTATTGGCTTTTATAAAGACCTTTATAGTGACAGTTGCTTCATCGCCGCTCCAGTGCACGTAAAGCGTGATAAGATTAAGGCACCCGTACTTAACTCTGTTACTTTAGAAGGCGATAGCCTTCATATAATAATAACGCCTGATGGAGACACATCTTACACATGTTACAGAGTTGTAGTACGTCAGAACGCCTTTGCATTTGAATACATTACTTACAAAACAGACTGTCTTGTAGATGTTCCAACTGTTAAGGGATGGTACACCTGCTACTGTATTGGTTACGACGAAGCTTTTGATAATGTAAGTGGAAGAAGCAATGAGGTTACCCTTGTAGTTACTGATGGCACAGACACATGGGCACCAGTCAGCCCGCAAGGTCTTGAATCCAGAATCAGTAGTCTTGAGGATAGCGTTGGTGACGTTGGCCTTGTGCTTGACGAGATAAATGGGGTGGTGATATGACGTGGGAACACTAGCAGATAAGCTTGCATATACTGCACGAGCCAAAGAAGAAATACGTGACGCAATTATAAGCAAAGGTATAGATTGTCCCGGCGCCGCCCCGTTTTGTAACTTTGATGATTATATAGCACAGATATCGGGTGGCGGCGCACACTCTGCTATCAACCTTAGTTTCAAGCGTGCGGCTATCATTGGCACCACAGAGGCTTTTTATCACAGCGACACCGAGCTGTCTCCTACATTATCTTTGAGTGATATGGTCATAACTGATAGCAACAATCGCATTAAAAGCTTCACTTTAGTAGATAGCTTAAACTTTACCCTTGACTTTGATGAACTACAGCCTGGTGACTTAATAGAAGTACAGCTGCTGCCTAGTTGTTTTGTAAATAAAAACGGTTCCAGCAATACTTTGTCAAGATTAATTTCAGAGGTAGTTGACATAAAAGATTTGCTTGATGTTGCAACAGGGATGACTTATGTGCTAGATAGCAGCAGCTATGTGGACTCAGGTAGCTATAGCATTCCTATGTCTTCTTCCTGGTGGCAAACGCTAACAACCGACGCTACTGTATCAACAGACGGCGTAATTACTTTGGGTAGCTACACAATTCATATAAATGCACGAGATAGCTCTGCTTATCAAATATGCTACGCTACCTACACGTTAAGTGATAACACTACTGTACAAAAGATTAGATGGGACGGCTTGGCCTACTACTCTTATACAAGTACAAGGTACACGTGGGAACTTTACTTATTCAGTACTGGTACCGCTTTTATACATCTTGTTAATCAGCCTTCAGATTATTTTACAGGAACCTTTTTGTTTATGGGCATGCCTTATACAGTTTCTGCACAAAGTAAATATGTTAGCTTCTATCCTACTTCTTACACCACAGATGAATACAGAATTGTAAATGACTTTGTAGATGAAAGTATAACTCTTAAAGAAAAGCCTGCTGTATATACTCTTGATGATTTAATAAGCAGTAAGTACTACATGTCATGTATTCTATCAAACATTAAAAAGGACGATGCTGTAGTCAGTACTAGTAGTATAGCGTGGACGTACAGTGGTTCAACGTACAATACCCTATACATTTCTGGTAACAGCTTTATCGGCGTTGGTTCTTCTAGTGAGCATATTTTGCTAAATAGACGCGATGCCGCTGTATACTCTATATATGTGCAAAGTGGCAAGGTATCTATTGGTGATACTGTGCTAGACTTTACTAAGGTGCGTTGGAAAGGTTACTCTACATACGACGCCACATCTTCAGGATATCTGCTTGAATGGGACCTTTACTTATTCAGTAATGGGGATGCGATGATACAGCTCATAAATAAGCCAGAGTCAGGCTGGGACGGTGTATTTACTTTTTTTGGTACACCTTATAGCGTATCAGATATAGGCGATATTTGTTCTTTTTATCGCCAAGATGCTTATGGCTCCTCTTGGACTGTTACTTCTGACATGTATGACAGTTCTTTGAGCCTATCTTTAATGAACTAAAGGAGAAATGTAAATGGATGAAGGTTTTATCAAAAGGCACGAACACACTGAGTTCGTAAAGAGAATGGAAGAGGAGCACAAAAGACAGAACAAAAGACTTGATGCTCTTGAAGAAGCTGTCGAACAGAATACTGCCTTAACTATATCTGTAGAAAAAATGGCAGTATCTATGGAGCAGATGCTTACAGAGCAGAAGCGGCAGGGAACACGCCTTGAAGCTCTTGAAGCACGTGACGGTGAGATGTGGCGCAAGTCTGTAGGCTATGTAGTTACAACGCTGCTTGGCATAGCTATTGGCTACTTCTTTTAACTTGATTGGAGGGACATGGTATGCGTTTATTCAAACAGATACTAACAAAGAACGAGTGCTATACGCTCGGTAGAAAAATTGTACCTTTAGGTATAATGTGGCACAGCACAGGTGCTAACAACCCAAATCTTAGACGGTACGTTCAGCCTGATGATGGTATTCTCGGTGTAAATTCACTCGGCAATCACTGGAATCAGCCAAGACCCGAGGGTATACAGATATGCTGCCATGCTTTTATAGGCAAGGACGCAGAGGGCGCTGTGGCGACGTATCAGTGCTTACCCTGGGATTGGCGTGGATGGCATGCTGCCGGCAAAGCAAATGATACACATATCAGCTTTGAGATTTGCGAGGACAATCTTAACGATGCTGACTACTTCAATAAAGTCTATAAAGAGGGTTGTGAACTCACAGCATACCTATGTAAGATGTTCAATCTTGACCCACTTGCTGATGGTGTAGTTATATGTCACAGCGAGGGCTATAAAAGAGGTGTAGCTTCCAACCACGCCGACGTAATGCATTGGTTCAAGCGTTACGGAAAAACTATGGACGATGTACGAAGAGACGTCAAGGCGCTGATGGGAAACAGCGACGCGGCGGCGCCGGCTGAAAGTGATAACATGTATAGAGTGCAGTGTGGAGCGTTTTCTAAGAAATCCAACGCCGAGGGCCTTGCAGATAAGCTGAAGAGTGAAGGCTTCCCGACCTACATAACACGTGTAGATGACATGTACAAAGTACAGTGTGGTGCATTCAAAGATAAGAGCAATGCTGATGACCTGCTGGCTACACTTAAGAAGAAGGGTTATGCAGCATATGTAACTACTGGTGTAGATACTACTGCTAAGCCTGTAGATAAGATTAAGCCTGGCGACCGTGTAAAGATTAAAGCCGGCGCTACCTCTTACGAGGGCAATAAGATGCTTAGCTATGTGTATGCTAAAGAGTACAGTGTAGATGAAGTACGCGGTGACCGTGCGCTACTTGACAAAAAGGGCCTTTGCACAGCGTTTAATGCTAAAGACCTTATAAAGATATAAGGAAGTTTTTGAGGGGTTTGTTTGCGCGTTACGAGTTCGTGAACAAACCCTTATAATTTACTTATAAAGTCTCTACGAACTCGTATATAGCGTGTAGCACGTTTATATAATACTTAAATCGCCCCTATAAATTTATTATAGTTTAATACAGTTTTTCACGAACCTATTTACTACTACGAAAGAATATGATATAATTAAGAAAGAAAAATTTTGGAGGTGCTTCTTATGAAGGGAACAACAACTATTATTGCTGCAGGTTTAGCTATCGGCAGCGCGGCGCTGGTGTGGCATGTAACTGCCCATGAGACCGAAACAACATGTGTAGGTCCAGTCTCTTATCAGGTAGAAGAAATATATGTGCCTGAGACGACTATTACAACTACATCTAAAGCTACTACATCCACGACCACGCCTAAAGCAACTACAACTACTACTACTACTACGACAGCAGCGACCACCACAACTCAGACTGAACCCATCAGCGCGGTGCCGCTGTATGACATTCCATTGAGTGATGACCTACAGGAGTATACTTACTATTTATGCGAACAGTATGGCATTGTAGAACACTACGAGGTCGTGCTTGGCATGATGCGTACGGAGAGTAACTTCAATGCCGGTGCCGTGAGCTCTACAGGTGATTATGGTATTATGCAAATAAATGCCTGTAACCACTCATGGCTTAAGAGTGAACTCGGCATTGTAGATATTATGGATGCAAGAGCGAACATTGAGTGCGGCGTCTATATGATTTCTGATTTAATTCATACCTACTCTTATGTTGACCAAGCTCTTATGGCCTACAATATGGGTCCTGCCGGCGCCGCGTCGTTGTGGAACGATGGTATCTACACTTCGTCTTACAGCAACAAGGTGCTTGGCAATGCTGAACTGATTAAAACAAGTAAAAAATAAACATATATAATATAGTATAATATTAATATAGAAAAAGCCAAATATTACTTTTCAAATTATTTTCTCAACAAATATTATTTTCTCAACAATCTCAACAATCTCAACTTTTTGACAAAAATTTTGCCCCCTCAAAAATTTTTTCGTCTCAAAAAATTTTTTCAAATAAAATATAGACCCTTTAAAAATTTTTCGTCAAAAAGTTGAGATTGTTGAGATACGTTAGAAAATAGCTTCTGTTGAGAAAATGCAGATACTGGCTTTAATGTGTTGATGAGACTCAGCAAGGTACTTGCAAGTAACTTGTAGAAAATCCGTGAGAAAGGGGTATTTACAAAATAAGAAAATTATGATATAATATAATTAAGGTTAAGGACCTTATAAATAAATTTTTCAGAAAGGCTGGTACATTACCATGGCAAAGACATTTGTAGTCGAAGTGACAATCCCTGAGCTCCCCGAGGGAAAAAAGAAGTGGGAAGCAGGAGACACATTCAGCGTTGAGGTTGAAGCTCCTGCAGTCGAGAAGAAGCCCAGAGGACAGCTTGCTGGTCTCACTCTTGAAGAGATGACTGACGAGCAGCTTAAGAGAGAGATTATCAATGCAAACTCTGTTCTCTATAAGGCTAAGCAGCGCGGCGCTTCTGAGGAGACTATCGCTGCTAATCAGGCACGTGTTGATGCTGCTCACGCTGAGAGAGCTAAGCGTCAGGGCGTTAAGGCTCCTGCTGAAACAGCTAACGTTGAAGAGGCACTTGCTGCTGATTCCGACGTTAATGAGGAGACAGCTGCTGAGATGTAATCTCGGTTGCACCCTGCAGTCAGAGACTGCAGGGCTTGTTAGAGCGCATTGTAGTTCATTGCTCTGAGTACTGCTTTCATGAACTACACAGTAGAATGCGCTCTAACAAGCCCTGGCAGCCGAAAACGAATTAAAGTACACGATATCTAAATGCAGTAAATGGGGCTGAGGTAAATGAAGCTGGGAATAACCTCATACACAGTTGCTTGACAGCTAGCACCACACGTCCTTGTGAGCGGAGCAATGTCTTCGCTCACACCTTCTGGCAGGGTAGAGCAGTTGGTAGCTCATCAGATTCATAATCTGAAGGTCGGAGGTTCGAATCCTTCTCCTGCAACCAGTTCGCTCGCATGAAAGGCTCTAACAGCAAAATGAATGGCTTTAAAATGAGCCTTGGCGAGCGACAATACGACTCACTTAATAGCAGGCCTCCTCGTGGCGTGAGTCGGGTAACGCTAAAATGCTATTAAATATGCGGATATGGTGAAACGTGGTAGACACGCCAGATTTAGGTTCTGGTGCCGAAAGGCGTGTAGGTTCAAGTCCTATTATCCGTACCATTTGCCAAAGTTGAGCTGGCCCATAGGTCCGTCATAAACCTTCTCGCTGCCAGCTCGGCTTGTAGGTAATACCTCTTGTAGGTAATACCTCTTTGAAATATGCGCAACGGATTACCGTTGCGCATTTATCGGGCTATACATTTAAAACACAGGTGACCAGTTCATCAAGGAGATACCACAATGAATAAGTTACGTTTTTCTGATAACTACATAGAGATTGAGTGTCCGCGCGGCGACGCTGAGACACTTGAGAAAACTACACAGCTTTATCCTATACATTCAAATAGAATAAAGACGAAATTCTGGACCTCACCACGCAATGTAGATAAGGTCTTGAAGATATTTAGAGGAATAGACCAGAGCAACATCAACACCGCGCCGCCACAAGTACAGAAGTACTACACGAATGAAATGCGTGCAAGATGGTATGTAGATAACCTCTTGAGTGGCGAGATACAGACGGTACTTGAGCCACAGATTACGGATACATTATTGCTGGAGCCCCATCAGGAGCTTGGGCGCGAGATTGCCATATTGCGCGACAGGTTTTGCTTCTTTTATGATACACGTACAGGTAAGACGCCATTATCACTGTCTATTATCTATGATGACTTACGTGAGCATCCAAAGCATAAATGGCTTGTAGTTTGCCCTCTCATTCTCATTGATAATGCTTGGCTTGAAGATGCTAATAAGTTTTTCCCCGATATTAAGACGATTAGTCTCCACGCCGCCACGCCCAAGAAGCGCGCTGAAAAGATGGCGCAGGAAGCAAGCATATACATAACGAATGTAGAGTCATTTGCAAAGTACAAAGAAGACTTTGAGAAGATGGGATTCCATGGATGTATTGTAGATGAGAGTTCTACGATGAAGAGCTACAAGTCTAAGACAAGTGAAGCACTTGTAGATTTCGCGCAGAAGATGAAACGCTTTTACTTGCTGTCAGGCACTCCGGCGCCTAATGGTGAGTGGGAATACTACATGCAGCTTAAAGCTGTAGACTTCTATGGAATGCCTCAGAGCTACACGCAGTTCGAACAGTACTACTTTGTAGATACCAGCTTTAACTCGAACTATAAGAAGCTTGTGGTTCGGCCGGATAGAAGAGATGAGTTACTTGCATTAATCAAAAAGTACTCTATCTATATGGACAAAGAAGATGTACTCACTACACCGGGCCGTACATGGCATGAGGTAGAGCTTGATATGCCTGCTAAGCTTAAAGAAGCTTATAATGCTATGAAGGAAGAATTGTGCCTTGAAATCTCTGAAGATGTTAATATACTTGCTGCTACTGCCGCAACAAAGCTTAACAAGCTGAATCAAATCTCGTCCGGTTTCATAATGGACACGAAGGCTATTAAGGAGAACAAACTTTATGTTGACAGTAATCTTTCCGAATGGTACCTACTTGACGATTACAGGTTTAAGGCACTGCAAGGTTTACTTGAATCTGATAATATCAGAGGTAAGCAAGTGCTCATATGGGCCAACTACCGTAAAGAATTTGAACTTATACAGGGCATATTGGGAGAGCGATGTAGATGCATTTATGGCGGAACTACAATTAGTGAGAAGAATGAATCTATCAGATTGTTTAAGTCCGGGCAGGTTCAATACCTTATTGCAAACCCAGCTTCAGCTGATAAGGGCCTGACGCTAACGAATGCGCATATATCCATTTACTTTAGCTTGAACTGGTCCTATGAGTTGTTCAAGCAGAGCATGGAACGTATATATGGTTCAATAAAAAGACAGCCAAATCATTGCCATTACTATGTACTCATTGCTAAGGGTACTATTGATAGAGTTCTTTATAGCGACGTGTTGCAGGGTAAAGGTGATGCAAGTTATGCAGTTCTTAATCATTTGAAGGGAGGTCTTTTATGTTAGTAAAGACAGTGAGAGCTACTAACCCACGCAATGTTATCTTACAAATACCCTCCTTTGTAGTTGCTGCATGGCAGCTTAAACTTGATGATAGATTGGAGGTGCACTACAATGAAGACACAGGTGAAATCACTATCAGACCAAATGTACGAAGAAGAGGCGGACCTGCTGAGTGCTGTAAAGAAATGGCTTGAGCCTCAGCGTCGCGATGGCATTAAGATGCTACGTATCTGTGATAGATACGCAAGGGGTTATAGTGACTTATTCATTTGCGTACGTGGTATTCTTGTAGTTGCAGAGCTTAAAGATAACACTGGCAAAGCGTCGCCGCACCAGCTTGACTTCATCAAAGAGATAAAAGAGTGCGGTGGCATAGGCGGTGTATGTAGGACTGTGAAAGAGGTGGCAGATTTAGTAGAACAGGCAAAGGAGAGGGTCTATGCAAAACGATTTGAATGCGCTGATAGCGAAACACTCAGGTCTGGTCTACAGTCAGCTACATAAGTTCTACCTTGTAGATGACCCTGAAGCAGAGAGTATAGCATTTGAAGCATTACTTAATGCTATACGTAACTTTGATGAGAGTAAGAAGACTAAGCTTTCAACAGTTGCAACAGTATACATATACAATGCTTTGGGTTCTTATGTCAGAAAGCTAAACAAGCAGAGAGTGATTGAGACAATAAGCTATAACAACATGGCTTATTCAGATAGTTCTGAAGAGCATGAGTTTGTTGAGCTACTTTCAACTGGTGAGGATATTGAAGAAGACTATGTTAAGACGGAGCTGCACGCACAAGTGCGGAAAGTTTTTAATGAGTTGTATGAAGGCTTAACAAAGGACACACATAAGACAATAGTGCGTCTTTGGAATGAGTCAGATTTTCAAGCCACTACAGTTGAAATAGCTAAACTTGCTGGTGTATCTCAGTCTTATGTTAGTCAGGTTTTAAATAGCTTTAAATTTAAACTAAGGAAGAAATTGGAGGACGTGTATTATGCTTAAAGTCGCAGAAGTTATCAAGCTAATTGGTAACACGAGTAGCAGCAATGATAAGCTGTACTTACTCAAGAAAAATGAAGGCGTTCCTGGTCTGAAGGAAACCCTCAAGTTTATCTACAATCCATATTGTAGAACAGGTATCTCAAGCAAGAAGCTTTCTAAAGCTTTAGAGTTTTTACCTGTAAAGAAAGATGTCACACTCAATGAAGCGATTGAGTACTTCACTAAAAATACAACAGGCTCTGATAATGACCTTGCTTTTGCTAGAGACTTTATAGCGAGCTGTAAGGGAGCAGAGTGGTTAGCAAGCGCTATCGTTACTCAGGAGCTTAAGATTGGTGTGACAGCTACTACCCTGAATAAGGCTTATGGAGCAGACTTCATACCAAAGGTAGGCTGTATGCTTGGAACCTTATATGGTGACGTCGGACATCAGAAGACAAAGTGGCCTTGCGTTGTTACAGAGAAACTTGACGGTATCCGTCGTATTCTCATTAAAGAGAATAGTGTAGTTAAGTGCTTTAGCAGAAGCGGGCATGAAGACACTGGTCTTATTGAGATTATGGAAGACGCTAAGTACTTACCTGATAACTGCATGTATGATGGTGAGCTTCTGGCTAAAGGCTCATTTAAGGACAGCATTGCTTTACGTCAGGCTACTAATTCTATTGCAAACAGCAAGGGTGCTAAGACCGGCTTAACCTTTAATGTGTTTGATATGGTACCTCTTAATGAGTTCCTCTCAGGCACGTCAAAGTGGGATGCACTTAATCGTAAGATACGCCTTGGAGCTACACTCAGAGATAACAGCATTATTCACTTAACAGAAAAGTGGTTTGAGGCCATTCAGTGCTATGGCATTGAGCAGACACTTGAGCACATAAAGCCGGTGCCTATTCTTGGTTACGTTAAGAACATCAGCGAGGTTGAACCAATCGTTGCTTCCATCTGGGCGCAGGGTGGTGAAGGAGTTATGCTTAACACAGCTACTGGTCTGTATGAGATTAAGCGCTCAAAGGAACTACTGAAGGTTAAGCACACTGAAGAACACGTGCTAACCGTTGTAGATATGATTGAAGGAACAGGTAAGTTTGAAGATATGCTTGGAGCGCTCGTTGTAGAATACAAGGGAAATAAGTTGGGTGTAGGTTCTGGCTTCACCGATGCACAGCGCCAGCACATCTGGGACAATCACGATAAGTATATTGGCAAGCAGGTTGAGATTGAAACCTTTGGTGAATCCAAGAACGCTCTTGGAAATATAAGTCTTAACTGTCCTATATTTAAGCGCTTTGTAGGTGAGGTTGAGTGACATGAAAGTTAAAGCAAAGTTTACTGGTTTTGATTTGACTGAAGGCAAAGAGTACGATGTAGTAGGTGAAACTGAAAACTACTGGGTTGTATGTTGCGATGATGGTAAAGTATACTACAGAGATAAGTGTTTCTTCGAGGAGGCGAAATAATGGCACAATTGACTATTGAGGTAGAGCGCCGCCGCGCTGAAGTTAGCGTATCAGCCTACTATAAGAAATATGTAGGCTTATCTGAGGATAAGTATTTCTGTAACGTATGTGGTCCGTTCCAGTCTACAGATGGTGACTATGCGGCGCCTGTGTTCGTGTGCGAACTTGACGACGGCAGAGTATTCATGGCGGAAGTTGACAGAGTAAGATTTGTAGATACAGCAGGAGAGATTAAGTAATGTATTTTGACAACGTTTGGAAATGGAAACACAAAGCAACTACAACTAAAGAAACTGGCTATGAACACATGATAGACTCACTGAATATAATCAGTGTTGACAATTTTAAGAAGCTGTCTGATGAAGAGCAGAAGCCCTATGTTGCGGAGGTTATGAAGCGCATTAGAGACGTCAATATCTTTCCTATCTACTACTACAATGAGAAGGGCATCAGGGATGAGATACTGCGCTGCATCGTCACCGAGCCACTTAAGTCGAGTAAGCCTCTCATCCAGCATAACACTGCAGGACTAACACTGCTTGATTTTATGTTTCCTAACTTACACCGTGTAGTATCAGGCAGTGTAACGAACGGATGCATGTATGACAGGTTCTACAATGATGAGAGATTGGCAAGGTGTATAACAAGACACATGAAGAACTACAAGTTCACTAATATGCGTTCGCCATTCTTTATGTACGGTAGATTCTTCTGGAGTACAGCTGTTAACTTCAATCCTACAAGAGCCAGAGCAATCTGTGAGATGTTCTGTGAACCCGGCGGCACTGTGTATGATTACTCTTGTGGCTTCGGGGCGAGGATGCTTGGTACCTTAGCAAGTAATAAGAATGCATATCGCTACGTAGGCTGTGAGCCAGCACATGACACATATCATAACCTAAACAGGCTTGGAGAATACATAGAGTCAGTAACAGGTCGTAAGGACTCTTATGAGATTTTTAACACAGGCAGTGAATGCTTCACACCAGAGAGCAACAGTATAGACTTTGCTTTCTCTTGTCCACCATATTATAGACTTGAGAGGTACTGCGATGAAGCTACACAGAGTGTAGAAAAGTTCAATACATACGACAAGTGGCTGGAGGGCTATGTTAAAGAAACGCTTAACAATGTCTATGTAGGTCTTAAGCCCGGTAAGCCACTCGGCATAGTTATAAATGATGTCTACTACGCTGGACGCAAGTACAACCTACAGGCTGACTGGAGTCGTATTGCAGAGGAGCAGGGCTTTGAGTTTGTAGAGGCATATCCTATAAATACACGTTCTCGTAAGCAGGACGGCAGTGTAGAGACGCTCTACATATTTAAAAGCAGAAAGTGAGGTGCATAGTAGATGTATATAATCGTTCAGGTATTTTTGCTTTTCTTGGCTTTTATTCTCTTTGGTGGTTTCTTAAGCAAGGATGCAAGTCGCTTTGAAAAGTCCTTGAGTATAGCAACATGCTTTCTATCTGTAGCACTCATACTATTTATTCAGGAGGTATTGAAATGATATTAATAGCAATAGACGGCGCGTGCCGCCGCAACGGACAACCCGATTGTGTTGCAGCGGGTGGGGTATTCATACTTAAGCTCACCGATACAGGAAAGTTAATAAGCAGTAGAGTAGTTTCTGACTATGAGGAATGTTCTACAAATCAACGCGGTGAGCTGCTTGCACTTATTCGCGCACTTAGTGAAGTAGACACTATAAACTGCCTAGAAGAGGTACAGGATACTGTTCAGATTGTAACAGACTCTGAGTACATCTTTAATGCGATGACCAAAGAGTGGTGCAGGAGCTGGTCTAATAAGGGCTGGATTACATCAGCTGGCGAGCCTGTTAAGAATGCTGACTTATGGAAAACCATTTATCAGTTATACAGCACAGTAAGTGCTAAGACAGAACTGGTATTCTATCATATAAAGGGACACTGCATACCATTCGGTAAGGTAACCGCTAATAGCCTTCTTGCTAAGGATGAGACAGGTGCTGAGCTGTATGCAGAAGCTCTTTTAAAGTACAGTATCGTTTGTAACACTACAAAGAAAGTTCAGCTTGAACACGCTAATAAGTTATCAGAGAGAAATAATGGTTTCAGACTTGAACCTGACATATTACAAAGGTTTGTAGTTTCTAATGTAGTGGCTGACGCAATAGCTACAAGATGTGTAGATGCAGCAGATGCCTTAATGGCATAGGCAGTAACCAATGGCTCGTGAAATGTGGTGACACAACTACCATATTTTATGATATAATTAAATAGTAGGGTAAAGCCTACAGAGTAATAAAGGAGGAACTTTGTATGAGCAACAAAGAACTTACAGAGGCTACAGCTGAGACTGTAGAAGAAAAGAACGAGCTGGTAGAACAGCAGAACACAGCACTTATGGAGAGTGCTAATGAGACGCCTATGGGCTTTGAGGATGAAGATGCCGATGATATGATTATCCCGCGTATTAAGATTGTGCAGACTCTCAGTCCTGAGCGCAAAGATAAGATTGCTGAAGAAGGCGATATTATCAACTCCCTTACAAAGGAAAAGCTGAATGGCAAGGTATTCGTACCTGTCTTTAAGTTCAACAACAACATCGACTGGAAAGACCGTTCAGAAGGTGGCGGCATGCAGTGCTACGCAAGAGACGGTAAGGTTGGTGAGAAGACCGACGGTACCAGAGTTATGTGTGCATCCTGTAAGCGTTGTGAATTTGATAACACTAAGCAGGGCAGGGACGCAGCGCCGAAGTGCACCAAGTATATAAACTTCTTTGGTTTCTTCGCCGGCGAGAGAGTACCTATCATTCTGAGCTTTTCCAAGACAAGCTACAATGAGGGTAAGAAGCTTTACAGTCTTGCTAAAGTTACCATGCAGAATATGTGGAACTATAGCTACGCACTGAACGAGAAGCTGCTTGCTAAGAATGGTAATGAGTGGTATATTATTACTACAAGCCCTGCTGGTGCCACATCCGCTGAGGACCGCGAGTTTGGCCTTGGTCTTTACAAGATGTACCGCAATGCTCTTAACAACATTAACTTTGATATGGATGAAGACTCTTCTGCTTCCTCTTCCTCTGGACCAGTAGTTGACACAAACGCAACTGAGTTTTAATCAACGTTATTACTGGAGCGCCCAGTAGTTAACTGGGCGCTTGAAGGAGGGGAGACCAATTCGCTGGAGTGATTATTGCAATCGCATATTAGCAGAAATTGATAATGAAGCTTTCTTTTTAAATGAGCTTTCAAATGTCCAGCGCCGCGGCCAAGAGGTTAAAGCTGAATGTCCTTTCAAGGAACTACACGAGTCACAGACTGATAAAAACCCGTCTTTGACAGTTAACTTGGCAAAGGGTGTGTATTATTGCAACACCTGTCATTCTAAGGGCAATATTCACACGATGTACAGACATTTATACGGTCTTACCAGTGAAGAAGCTTGGTTCCAGTTAGGTGACGGTTTACAGATACCAAGACCTGACAGTACGAGACCTACACGTCCTGATATCGATGTAGGTTTAGTATCAAGCTATCATCGTTCATTGATGAAGCTTACAGGACCTATACGCAGTATGTTAAGAGAGCGTAGAGGACTGACTGATGAAACACTTCGTAAATTCCAGCTCGGTTGGGACGGCGAGCGTATAACAATTCCTATATATGATGAATACAATGCACTGGTAAACTTTAGAAGATACAAGTGGAACTCTAATGAGGACCAGTGGAAAGTGCTTAACTATGTGGACGAATACAACAACACGTATGGTGAAGTTAGAATATTCGGATTGGATAGGGTTGTAGATAACTCTGTGGACTACGTAGTATGGGCTGAGGGAGAGATGGACCGCATCATCAACGAGCAGTATGGTTTTCCAACTGCTTGTGCAACATCTGGTGCTGGTACATTTAGACCTGAGTGGACTAAGTACTTCAGAAATAAGAAGCGTGTATATCTCGCACAGGATAATGATGAAGCCGGCAGGTTAGCAACGCAGCGCCTCTGCGAAAAACTCTACAGAGTTGTAGATGTTTACATAATTCAGTGGCCAGAGAACTTTCCTATTAAAGGCGACATCACAGACTTCTACACCAAGTGTAATCTTACTGCAGAAGACTTTCAGAATCTGCTTGATACTGCAACACAGTATATTGACCCATCAATGGTAGAGTCAAGGGTAGCTGATGAAGGCGAAGCTACAGAAGTGCATTTGTCTGACAGCTCCTCTGCTGACTTAAAGGGCAAGAGACTTCGCATACCAGTAATGGTAAGTGGTAAAGATGGAACACCGTATGTATGCCCTAAAGTTATTAAGGCATACTGTGGAGACTCTGCGGATACAGACAATAAGAAGTGTTCTAAATGTTCATTAGCACTGCATGCTGGAGAAATGACCTACACAATGGATTCTTCTGATAAGAATATTATGAAGCTTATAAAGTGTACGGATAAGCAGCAGCAGGCTACTATTGTAGAAATGCTTGGTATAAACCCACGCTGCGGCGAGTGTCGCATTGACATACAGGAAAACATGAACATCGAGGAGCTCAGGCTTATTCCAAAGGCTGAGGCAAACTTCGGGTTCTCAAAAGAGCACGAATATGTAGTACGTACGGGATATTCTATAGGAAATAACTTAAAGACCAATCGCCGTTACACAATGGCTGGTTATATGTTTCCTGACCCTAACTCGCAGTATGCAACATACATTTTTGACAAGGCATATCCTGAAAGAGACTTGATAAGTGACTTCGAGTTAAATGAAGAAACGTTCGAGCAGCTTAAGGCTTTTCAGTGTAAAGAAGGACAATCGATAAGAGACAAGTTTGAGGAAATACACAGAGACTTAGAACGCAACGTTACATACATCTGGGAGAGACGGAATGTAGCCTACGCAGTTGACCTCATATACCACACAGTTTTAAACTTCTATTTCCAAGAGCAGTACGTAAAAAGAGGCTGGGGTGAGCTCCTTATCATAGGAGACTCAGGTCAGGCTAAAACTACAATTGTAGAACGTATCATGCACCATTATAGACTGGGTGAACTTCATTCAGGTGAAGCATCAAGGAGGACTGGTCTTGTATACAATATGCAGCAGAACAATAAGCGGTGGTTCCTTGTGTGGGGTGCTTTTCCCCTCAACGATGGAGGACTGCTTACTATCGATGAACTTAGTGGACTTAGTGAGGATGACCTCGCAGTCATGTCAGACGTTAGGTCTTCAGGCATCGCAAAAGCTACTGGAGTTATCACGGCAGAAACTACTTCAAGAACTAGGGCCATTTATATCAGCAACCCTCGAAATGGTAGACAACTCAATTCAGAGACTTACGGAGTTAATGCAGTACTTAAGCTCATGGGTAAAGCAGAAGATGTCAGACGTCTTGACATCGCTATGTCAGTTGCTTCCGGTGACGTCGACCCAGCCCTCGTTAACAAGTCTCTTGGAGACATACCAGAAGTTCCGCATGTCTACACATCAGACCTATGCAACACGAGAGTACTGTGGGCCTGGTCGAGGAAACCTGAGGATGTCAAAATCACAGATGAAGCTACTGAGCGTATCCTTGCCGCCGCGACGCGGATGGGTGCTAAGTATTCGTCAAAGGTACCAGTAGTAGAGGCAGCAGACCAACGTATTAAGATTGCCCGTCTTGCTGTTGCAGCAGCATGCTGTGTGTTCTCTACTGAGACAGGCAATGACGTTATAGTAAAGCCAGAACACGTTGACTTTGTAGTTGACTTCATGGAAGAGTTATACAGTGCAAAGAGCTTTGGCTATGATAAGCTCAGTGAACAGGATATGGTTACTTCAGATACTTCTGCAGACAACATCAAGAAGTTGAGAACGATATTCTTGACGTTACCTATTGTAGATATGAACGAGATGGCACAAATCTTATATCAGTTACCTTACTTCAGCCGCATGACACTTGAGGACTACACAGGCTTATCTAAGGATGACTTGAAGATGCTTCTTAAGTTCTTGACAAATAATCATCTTGTAGATAAAGTCAAGGGCGACTATAGAAGATTACCTCTCGGCACTGAACTACTGGAGAACCTTGTAAATACACCTATTACGAAGCAGGAGATTGATGCTGCACGTAAGAGTTTTTATTCAACAGCTGACATGTAAGGAGGATAACAACATGAATACAGTTGATAAGGCAACAAATGAAAACACAAAGAATGCTATTGCTTTTGAACAGGGCAATGAGCATGAAATCCGCTTTTATCTTAAACAGATTAAAGCACTGATGGCAGAACCTGATGAGGATGAGAACAGAGAACCGTTTAAGCCTCAGTATCTTATTACAGCAGTTAAACTGCCTACAGGTGCTATTGAGATAACTACTAACACCACTAATATCGCAGAAAAGATTGAGTACATTCTGTCTGCCTACGACCATCTCATGCGTCTTAAGACTAATGAAGAGATTGAGATGCAGAACATTATGGTGGTGTGATATGGCAGCAGCTATTATATGTGAATGCTGTGGTAAAGCAATCAAAACAAAAGACGCAAGGCATGTGCGTGTATACGGAATGAACAGTGCAACGTCGTATAATAGCGGCGACTGCGAAGATTACTTTGATATATGCAAAGAATGCTATACGTCTATCGAAGAGTTGTTAAAGCATAAGGAGAAAGACAAATGATTACGAAGGAACTTGCTGAGCAGCTTACCAACTGTAAGGTGTTCTCTACTGTTAAGCAGGAAGAAGACGAAGCGGCGTGGCTCGCCGCTCGTACAAGGGGTATCGGCGGTTCTGACGTAGGGGCTATATGTGGAGTTAGCCCCTTCACGTCAGCACGTCAGATATACCTCAATAAGACTGGGCAGTTTGACGAAGGTCTTAAACCCAGCGACGCCGCAAAGGAACGTATGCACTTCGGCCATATGCTTGAGCCTATTGTAGCTGATGAATATGCAAGAAGAGTATTAGATGGTACCGGGTGCCGTCTTGTAGATATCGATGCTACCATGCAGCATAAGGACCATCCATGGGCTCTTGCAAACGTTGATAGACTCATTGTAGATGCAGAAGGAAAGCCTGTAGGTATTCTTGAGTGCAAAACTACAAGCGAGTATATGAATGAGGAATGGGAGTCTGGTGAGATTCTTATGTCCTACATCTATCAGCTCAATTGGTATCTGTGGATTCTCGGTCTTGAGAAAGGCGCCTTTGCTTGCCTTGTAGGTGGTAATAAGTTCTACCATTATGAGGTATTCAGAAATGACGAGCTGCTTCAGGAAACAATCATACCCGCGGCAAAGAGCTTTTGGTTTGACAACGTACTGGCGCTTAAAGAGCCTGAGATGCAGGCCACTGACACAGACTTCGCAAACGGTCTCTACAAGAGTGTAGTTAAGAACTCTGAGATTGTGCTTGAAGACGATGAAGCGAATGACTTGGCTGCTACAGTATTTGACTGTAAGGCCAAGATTAAAGAGCTTACCTCGATAATGGAGGAAGCACAGAACCGCCTCAAGGACAGACTCAAGGATAATGAGATTGGCTACTGTCGTGACTACACTGTTAAGTGGAGTCCAAGAAGTCAGTCAAGAGTTGACAATGATAAGCTTAAGACAGAATATCCTGAAGTCTATGAGGCTTGCAAGAAGAAGATTGAGTTCAGAGCTATGACAGTAAAGGGTGTGTAGTATGAGTGAAGAGACTGCTTTATTCGTATGTGACCCTGAGAAGAACACAGAGTGCACTAAGGAGAGCTGTTATATAAACGGCGGAGAATGTCATCATACAACGCATAAAGAATATGCAGAAGAGCAGCCCTCTGTTGCTAAGGAGGAATGATATATGCCTTTTGGTATAAAAGCCAGCATAACGCGTAAGATTAAAGACCTGCTTAAGATACTTATTCGTGACAGTGATAAGATGTCGTGGAAAGAAGAGCTTATAGCAGCGAAGACTATTAAGACGTATATAAGAATACTTAAGGATGAGGATTGACGCAACATGAAGATTAAGCTTATTAACTTTGGCTACAAAACGCCGCCGCGCCGCGCCCATGAAAACGATGCTGGAGCTGACGTATACGTAAAGCACGCAACGTTACTGGAACCACATACAACTACAAAGGTGCCTCTTGGTTTTGGTCTGGAGTTACCCGATGGCTACATGGCCTGTGTGTACCCAAGAAGTGGTCTATCCGCAAAGGGTATCGTATGTGAGCTTCCACCTATTGACTCTGGCTATCGTGGAGAGGTTCATGCAATTGTATCGAACTTAACTGATGAAGAGTACATACTCAATGAAGGTGACAGAGTTGGCCAGCTTGTAGTTACACCTGTAATTCTCGCTGACTTTATAACACATGACATTAAAGAGCGCGGTACTGGAGCATTTGCTTCTACTGGCCTTTAATACAACAAGAACTACTTAAGGAGGAAATTTTTATGTGCAAAGAAGTCGAAAAGGTACTTGACGCAACTGATGTAAATGAGGCATCTATCTGTGCCGTAAACATGAATGGAGAGGAGCATGCCTCAGAAGACTTTGTCTGTGTACTTTCAAGAGAAAACGGAGATGCTTCTCTGTTCTACAACACGGACGCAATAACAATTGGCATGGCTATAAGAATGCTTGCAAGAGCTCTTGTAGATATGCTCAACAACATGCCTGAGGAAGAGCGTGAGTCTGTCAAGAGTTTCCTTGGTGACATCTTTACTCCTGGCAGTGCACAGGAGGAAGCGACAAATGAATAAGATTGAGGTAGCAGTAATTGACCACCATGATAAACCCGGTAGTATGATGATGTTCTTGGCTAAGCTTACTCAGCGCGGTCATAACATCAGTAACATGCAGGACCTACTCAATCTTTACGAGAGCACAGCACCAAAGGCCTCTACAATAGAGGCCGTGGCTGCCCTGCCACATGGTACGATTAAGAGGTTCTGTCCTATCACAGTTGCAATCGTTGGTGCATCACGCAGGTTCCTTGCACAGGCCAGGACGCACCAGGTCGGTATCAACTATGTGTCTGCTTCATTGCAGTATAGTGACTACTCTGGTAAAGGTCAGTTTGTAGTTCCCTATGCGCTTATAAAAGCAGATGCGGAAAATGACAATAAGGCACTAACTAATAACTACTTAGAGAGCTGCGAGGCGTCTATGCTTAGATATAGTGCTATTGCAGAAGCTACTGACAACGACACAGCCGGCTACGCCGCGCCGCAGGGCCTCCGCAACATTCTCATTATTCAGGCTAATCATGAGGCTTGGATGAACTTCATCCGCCTGAGAAGCTGTAATAGAAATACAAATGAAACTCAGTATGTAACACTGAGAATATGGGAGGAACTACTGAAGACTCCTGATGGTGAGGAGATGTTCAGATTTGCAGGACCTGACTGCATGTTCGGTGCATGCCGTGAGGGCAAGATGACCTGTGGTTCACCTATGAAGAAACTTGAGCGTGAAGCTCGCAAACTGGATGTAGCGACACCTCGCCACATCATTGACACACAGTGGCCGCTGTTGAAGGAGGTATAAAGATGGATGTACAATTTTCAAACTTAACCTTTGGAGAAGCACTCGAAGAAGTAAAGAGTGGACGTAAAGCAAGACGACATGGCTGGAATGGTAAAAATCAGTACATTGAACTTGCTACTAACATTAGCTATGTAAAGGCTAACGAAGAAGTAATAAATTGTGAGCATAATGATATAGGCAATAAAGCTATAGCATTTGTAGGAACATCAGGAGTACAAATGGGCTGGCTGGCATCACAGGCTGATATGCTTGCAGAAGACTGGGAGGTATTAGTATAATGAATGACATGATGACAATAGAAAATTTATCACAGGCTAAAGAGGAATGTTCACATTTATTAGATAAGTTTAATGCTTTAAGAGAGGAAGTCAACAGACAGGAAGAAGCTCTCAAAGCATACAATAGTGGTTTGAAATCAGGTATAGCATTCTCTACAACACTTAAAGGTATGATTGATGGCGGTATGCCTGAAGAGCTTGCTAAAGAAATACTTGTTAAGTGTGCTCTTCAGGGTGCTCTTCGGGGTGCTCTTGAGGGGTAAGCGTCATGATAATAATTATTGAAGGGCCTGATGGCGGCGGCAAAACAACACTTGCACAGCAGCTGTCAAAACAGACAGGCTATCCCATACTCCATCGCTCTCAGCCAAAGACTGATGAAGAAAAGAAGCTTATGCTGGGTGAATACATACAGGCTATCAAAGGCAACAAGAACGCAATCTTTGATAGATGCTGGTATTCTGAAATGGCTTATGGTCCAGTAATGAGAGACTCTTCAGTAATCAGTTACCCACAGATGTATGAACTTGAACGCATGCTTGCAAAGAACGGTGCTATAATTATCCACTGCACTGGGTCTGAGTCAGCATTGTGGATGCGTTGCCAGAAGCGCGGCGAAGACTACATCACCTCGCGTGATGACTTCAAAGCTATCTACAATAACTATGTAGATATCATGTCAGCGCCACACTATATACCGGTAGTAACGTATGAGTACAAAGACCTGTAAGGGCTGTGGCTGGGTTTATCCAAAAGAGTGGCCAGGCAGAAGATGTAGTTTTTGTGGTACAAAGTTCACAGACGGCATATGTGCCGTCTGTGGAAAGTACTCAGAAAAATTAAACAGGTACCGCTGTACCACATGTGAAACAAAAAGGTACAATGCTTGGCGAGACGCACACAAGGATAATGCTGAAGAGCTGTATCAAGAGTGGTGCAATGCAATAGCGATGATACCTACACCGTACCAGACGTTAACTGAAGAGCAATGGCTTGAGACCTGTAAACACTTCGGCGGCTGTGCTTATTGCGGAGCAGAGGCTATTGATGTAAGGTCTATGTTCATTAAGTTTGATAAAGGCGGTAGATACTGTGCTTGGAATATCATTCCAGCGTGTGAGAAATGTGAGACGTCTCTTAACAGTATCTCAAACCCGTTCTTAAGAATGAACAACAAGATTTACCGTTCTGAGCACTACACAACTAAGAAGCTTGGTTACAATTTGGATAACCTACAGAAGATTACACAGTATCTGAAGAGTAAGATGGAGAGTATAGATGGAAAAGAGAATTCAAGTGTTTAAGCGCTTTGTACAGGACCTTGCGTCCCTGTCCAAGTGCTGTGAGAAACAGGTTGCGGCTGTGATAACTGACAAAGACTTGTCACAGGTATACAGCATAGGCATTAATGGAGGCCCAAAAGGTCTTGTAGATTGCATGTGCAAGATAGATGGTAAGTATGGATGCATTCATGCAGAAATCAATGCTTTGACGAAGTGTTGCAGCGACGCTTCTGATAAAGTTATGTTTGTGACGCTGAGTCCATGTAAACAATGCGCCGCCGCTATTATCAATGCCCCTGGTGGTTTTTCAACAGTATACTATGTAGATGCTTGGAAAGACGATACAGGTATAAAGTTATTAAAAGGCGCGGGGATATCAGTTAAACAAATATAAATAAGCATATACAACACTTATAACAGGTCCGTAAGGGTATACCCCTATATTTTATACGCCTATAATTACGGACCCGTTATAAGTAACGATATAGTAAGGAGAAGGTATGAGTGAAGTAGATAGATTTGCTTTAGAGATGACTCACCGTGACATTCATAGGTGTATCTACTGTGGTATAGAAATACCTAATGATATGCGAGCATGCACAAAATGTGAACGTAAGCACAAGAAAAAAGATAAGCGTACTAAAAACACACTTTGCTGGAAATGCTTAAGATACAATTGTCCTTGGATACAAAATGCTACACCGATAAAAGGCTGGACGGCTGAGCCGACAGTAGTAAAGAATAAAAATGGTAGCATGCGTAGCTACCATGTTATCGCTTGTCCTCTATATAAGGGTAGGGTAAAAGATGCTAAAGTCACTACTACAGATGTCAAAGATAAAGAGTTACCTACACTAAAGTATGCAATATGGAATAATATATCTGGTTCATACTTGAGAGACAAGCATAAAGAGGCAATAACCTTTGCTACGCAAATGGATGCTCACCGATATGTACACCAAAATCTTCCGCCAAAGCTATGGGATGTTGTTGAGTACAAGGAGGACTAACTATGGGTTCATGTAAAGGATGCGAAAAAAGAACAGTAGGTTGTCATTCATTTTGTGAGCAATACAAGAAGGAGACGGAAGAGCTTCATAAAAAGAATGAGGACTTGAAGAAGCAGCGCCAAGATGAAGCAGATGTGCTCTTCAGATTACGACAGAATGGAGGAAGAAAATGGCGCAGATAGTGATAAAGACAACAGAGGAAGAACAGCAGAAGGTTCTTGTAGCTATAAAGAAGTTGCAGGGTGAAACAGTCCCTGTGTCTAAAATAGCTAAGGAAGCTAAGATGAACCCAAACAGAGTACGCTACGTAATATCTGACCTGCTTGAAGCCGGTAAGATTAAGCGTGAAGCTACAAAGGCTTTTAATAAGAACTACATAAGATATAAGTATGAGGTGATGTAAGTATGAAACTTAAAGTAGGCACAAGAGTGCGCGATAAAGAAACTGGTGTCGTTGGCACTATAATAGAAGTATCTGACTTTATAGGTCTTTGCTATGTAGATACTGGCATGGAGCGTGTATGGATTAAGACAGAAAGACTTGAAGCAATAGAGGAGAAGTAAATTATGGCAATACAACCTAAGAAAAGGCCCGTCATACAGAAGGGAAACGGGTACACATATGTTGCTGTTACCTTTGCAAAGGAGCATGCATGCAGCAACTTCATTGAGATTGATGACCCACAGGAGCTGTTAAGACGTGTAAAGCCTTTTGAGCTCATGGGACGTAAATTCATTACATTCGATACTGAGACGCATCCACACTACACAAACAGCCATCAGTTACCAAAGTCTGTTGTAAGAAGATGGGTTGGAACAGGCAAATCAGCGACGCCGCAGGACTATCCATTCTGCTTATCAATATGTGACGGTAAGAATAGCTACACCATATATGACAGCGTAGAAAATGGATTTGCTAAGTTCAGACAGCTTGCGCCTCTGTTTGAAGACCCCGATATTGAGAAGATTGCACATAACACCAAGTTTGATATGCACATGTTTGCTAATGCAGGACTTGAGATTGTAGGTAAGCTACACGACACAGTTGTACTTGCAAAACTTGCTGATGAGAACCGAACCTCTTATGCATTAAGAGACCTGGCGGCACGTAAGAAAGGCGGCATTGTCAAGTTCGAGTATATGGTAGATGCATACAAGCAAATGAATAAAGTCAAGGACTACCGTATGATACCGAGGGAACTACTCACTCAGTATGCAAATGCTGACGTATGGAACTGTTATTTAACTTTTATAACGGAATACGAGAAGCTCGTTAAAGACGGTCTTGAAGAACTCTACAACAATGAGATGGAGCTTATGGTTGCTTTGTATGCAATGGAGCGTTACGGCATGAAGACAGACGCTATGTATGAAGAGCCACTCAAGGAAAGTCTACAGCAGATGACTGACGATGCTGAGCGTGCCATTTATGATGAAGCTAATTGCATGTTCAACATCAACTCTGGTAAGCAGCTTTATGATGTCCTTATGAGTCTCGGTGTAGATAGAAGCCTTATAGGTATGACAGATAAAGGCAATCCTAAGCTTGACAAGAATGCACTTGCTACGCTTGCTGATGTGCATAATATCTCAATCGTTAAAAAGATATTGGACTTCAGAAAATGTGAGAAGCTTCTTAATACGTATGCTATTGGTATCTATGACCAGACTGATAATGATGATAAGGCACATGGCTCCATCAACCAGACAGAAGCTACTACAGGTCGTATGTCCATAACTAAGCCTGCCTTACAGACACTTCCAAAGAAGGATAAGCGTATCAGAAAGATGTTCATTCCTGATGATGGCTATCAGTTATGGTTCATGGACCTTGACCAGGTGGAGTACAGATTATTTGCACACTACGCCAAAATCCCGAGCCTGCTTGAGCAGATAGCAAACGGTTATGACGTACACACTGCAACAGCGGCGACGCTGTTTGGCCAGAACATGGAAGAGCTTGCAAAGAAGGTTCATGAGGGTGACGATGAAGCTACAGCAATTCGTTCAAGAGCAAAGACGCTTAACTTTGCACTGATTTATGGTATGGGCAATCAGGCACTTGCAAACGACCTTAAGGTATCTCTCACTGAAGCTACAGAGATTAAAGCAAGATACTTCGGTACAATGCCTGAAGCTCGTACGTTCATTAACACTGTGCACCAAGTTATTAAGCTGCGTGGCTTTGTAAAGAACTTCTATGGAAGGCGTCGCCGCCTCGACCCTGATGACTGTTATAAGGCACCTAATGCACTTATTCAGGGCTGCGCCGCGGACTATATCAAGCACAAGGTTGTAGATATCTACAAGTTCCTGAAGTTCTATAAGATGAAGACACGACTCATAAACATCGTACATGATGAGCTTGTTATTGAGATACATGACTCTGAGCGTGATAAAGCACCAACACTTCGCTGGCTTTTATCTGACTTCAAAACATTCAGATGTCCTATAACAGCTGGAGCAGAATATGGCAATCCATCTTGGGGACAGAAGGTTGAACCTGATGATATTGGATTTGAAGAACCCGCATCTTTTGAGTACAGAAGCTACAATGTATTTGATGGCTCTGTGTTCAGTATAAATAAGGAGGAAATATAAATGGCAACAGAAAAACAGCGTATATGGGACAACTACAAGGTTGTCGCAGAAATCCCGAAGAGTGACAGACTTAAGCTTGTAATCAGTGCAGGTGTAAGAGATGGCGTAAAGGTCGTCAGCATCAGAGAGTTTTATTTCGTAAAGAGAGACAACGCCTGGAAGCCGGGTAGAGACGGCATTACAGTTCCCCTCATGATACCTACTGAGAAGGGCACGAAGATTATCAAGCCTATTGATGATTTTGTTGCAAAGCTTAATGAGACTATTGCCGTGCTTGAAGACATGGCCTTATCAGACCCGAATAATGCAGTCTACATAGAAAGGAAAACTAAGGAATGAAAAAGATACGTGACCTCTCCGTCGGAGAAACTACTGAAATAACTCTTGTTGTAGTTAGTGCTACCGCAAGAGAAACAAGAGCAAAGAAACCTTACTTGCAGCTTGAGCTGTATGATGGTATTGATAAAATACAGGGTAACTACTGGGATTGGCTATCAGGAAAGATACCGGACAAGAACATCATACTGGATGTAAATTGCCAGGTGACTGAATATATGGGTAACAAGCAGCTCAATATCAAATCTCTTAAGACAAACACAGAGAGACACCTCAGCGAGTTTGAACCTACATCCGGTGTAGATATTGCAGCTACATACAAGGAAGCTTATGCAGAGGCTTCTACTATAACTGATAACTTTTTGCGCAATACTTGCTTACATTTGCTTGAGCATTTAAAAGATGAGTGGCTGACAATTCCTGGCGCAAAAGGTGTGCATCATGCCTTTGTAGGCGGCACACTGGTGCACTCGTTATCCGTTGCAAAAATTGCAAGGGCAATAAGCCGCTGCATTCCAGTATCCAATGATGAGCTTTGCTTTGCAGGTGGTTTGCTCCATGACCTTGGTAAGCTGTTTACCTACCGACTTAATGGTATAACAATTGAAATGACTGACCAGGGTATGCTGTATGACCATACATTCATAGGTGCTGAGTATCTTTACAATCAGGTATTTGACTGTATATTCGGCAATCCAGACGACATAAATAAACTTCAGCTGCTCAGGCATATAATCCTGTCACACCACGGTAAACTGGAACACGGCGCCGCCGTGCCGCCGATGTGCATTGAAGCATACATCGTACATAGTGCAGATGGTATAGATGCATCAGCGCAGCAGATTATCGAACAGAGCACAAAGGCTCCAGATGCGATGTGGACAGAGCGTATCTACACACTTAATAATCGTCCTCATATAAAGCCTGACTACATCAATGAAATATTTGCTGAGACATCCAGTGCTGAAGATGATTCATACGATGAGGCTCCGTTATAATAAAATCGTGTAGCCACCTCACGATTTTCTTAAAAGCTGAATACAAACTGCGAATCTCATGATATAATATTAATAGAGGTTAAGAGTACAGTGAACCTCAGTAAACAAGCCCAGCGGCTCAGGTCGCTGGGTAACAAAAAACGAAGCGTTCGTGAAAACTGAATGCTGGGAGGTACTCAATATGAAAACAAAGTCCTTTGATAACAAGCACTTGGCCAGAGCCTTTGCTAAAAGCGCTAAAGGATTTGTTGAAGAACTGGACAGTAGGTACATTGTATTCTATAAAGAAAGGAGGCGCTAAAGATGACAAGGGCTGAGTACTTAAAGCGGGCACTTGATGCATACAATGAAGGACGTATAGATGCTGATACGTATGATGCAATGGTAATGAATGCGGATATATTTACAGATGATACCGATGAGCATTCAAACTTACCCGCAACATATGCTGAAGTAGAATACAGTGACTTTGACAGTCCTGAAGCAGTTGATGGTGCACGATTTGATGACATGAATTACTTGCGCTACACCGAAAGATAGTTTGAAAGGAGGACTAAATGACTACCGCAGAATTATTCATAGCAGATAAGGACACTGATACGCATAGAGTGTGCGGGTGTTGCGGTCTGCTGAAACCTGTAGAAGCATTCTATAAAGACGGCAAATATAATAATGGTAAAACACGTTACCGCCGCGATTGCAAAGAATGCTACAAGAAAACAAGATTTATGGAGCCAAGGAGGAAAAATAAATGAACGCATGTGCACATTGCAATAAAAACTTAGCATTACTTGAAACTATCCACACTGTTGACGGACAGCTGTTCTGTAGTAAAGGTTGTGCGATTGACCACCTTACAAATGAAATAATTATAAATGCAAAAGAGGCTGCAACAGAGGCTTATAATGATACAGCTGAGGTTGTAACACCTGTAGATATAGGCCTTATCTATGAGAAACAGTGGGTGGCATACGATGAGGACAACGATGTGACAACAATATTCTTGTCACGATATCTTGATGAAGAGTGCACGGAAACAATAAGCACTGAGGTTGCTGGTTTCTACTATGGTGTACCAACAGAGGAACGCAACGAAAAATACACAGGCGTACTTATAGAAATGTATTGAAGGGAGAAACAACATGAGACGCAAGATGACACTTGAAGAGCTGCTCACTAAAACTTCTGATGGAGAGTTGCTTGACATACAGATAGAATTACTTGAAGGCATCGTTCCCGCGACAGGTCATGCACACAGCTTCTGTCGTAAGATAAACAAGATGATTGACAAGGGTGAGCTTTGCATCAACCCCACAACATATCGTAAGCTGTACTTACCTACACTCGCTAAGTTCGTACAGAAAGAAATGTCTCGCAGGTATACACAAGCTCTGCTTAACGGAGTGGCTGAACCTGACAAAGAACTTATGGCGGAGGTGTAAACGTATGAAAATACTTGTACTTGGCTTCTTAATGGCAGTATCATGCCAAACGTTGGTAAGCATAATAAAATGGATAGTAGATGTCAAGGAGCTCATAGACTCCAAAGAGTACATGCTATTTAACGAGTACGTTGAAGACCTTGAGGAGATGCTTGGCAGTAACACCTCATTAAACATGTGCATGGAGGACTGACGATGAGCTTTAAGAAGATAAAGACCAGCATAACCTACAAGGTGCCTGCTTGGTGCCATTGCAACCTGCAGGGCAACATATTCGGACAGCCTTCAAAAGAGAAGTGTAGATTCTGCGTCAAGGAAAAGGGTTACTACAGATGCGCTCTGTACAATGAAGTGCTCAGCACGTCAGAAGGTACTCTCGTCAATAAGGCAAGAAAATGCAAGAAGGCAACAGCAGGCTTCGATAGCATCGTAGAGGATGAAGAGGCTACACCAACAGTAGAGCCTAAGAAGCTGATGAAGCACACAATAGCAGAGTACAACAAGGTACGCAAGCAGCTTATTGGTCAGGGCTATCCAGAAGCTATAGCTGATAAGCTTGCACAGGAATACGTGTTAGGAGGTTGATTATATGGCAGATAATATCTACAAACAGAATGGATTCGCTAACCGCGACGAGTATCTGGATTACCTCGCCGCTGAGTATGACGTGTCAAAGGTTGTTGTATACAGCTTGGCACACATGCTTGGGCCGAGTGAAGACTTTGATGGACTCGTAAATGCTTTGGAGGATATGTAATGGTACACTTTGAAGAAAACGATAGAGTGGTAGTAACGGGTTGTAACTACCGCGGGAACACTATTGGACAGCATGGTACAGTAATGAATATATACTGGCATGACACAGAGTCAAAGATTGCTGTCAAGCTTGACACTAAGTCTAACGAGAAGAGCCAGTACGGCTACTTCTACTACTCACCAAATCAGTTAAAGAAGGAGAAATCAACAATGGGTAAAACAAAAATGGACGGTAAGTACTATATAGCACGTGTGTGCTTTCTTGATGGAGATAAGTCAATAGACTGCGCTTGTTATGAAGCGGATGTAGACGTAAACGATAAGGTGCTTATTAAGACTGCATCACACGGCTTCGCAGTTGCAACTGTTACAACGTTTGTAGAAAACAAAGGCCAGGACATCTACAGAGAGGTCATTTGTAAGCTGTCATTCGATGCTTACGAGAAGCGTATTGAGCAGCGTACCCACAGAGCTGAGCTTATGAAGCAGATGGCAAAAAGAGCTGAAGAGCTTAAAGAACTGACATTGTTTGAAACTCTTGCAAAAGCTGACCCTGGTATGGCCGAACTGCTTAAAGAGTATAAGGAGACTGAGATATGAATGCAAAGGCATGTAAACAGTGTGGCGAGCTCAAGCCTATTGAGCAGTTCAGAAAATACTATGGCGGTCGCAAGGGTCACTACAATACTTGTAAGCTGTGCGAGAAGATTAACGCAAGATACAAGTACCTTAAGAATAAGGAGGAACACAGCGCTGCAGAGATAGAGGAGTTCTCCAAAATCCAGAGGCTATATGAAGCTCAGCGTAAAGCTGGCCTGAGACCTCCTAACATTGGCGAGAGTAAGACACCGCTTGTAGATAGCTTAGACGACATGATTGCTAAGTACAGTGCCCCACCGACAGTGCCGAGCGACATGCAGCTGGAGGGTCCACACGACCTCACAGTTTGGCTGACGTGTGAGCTGACTGAGGAACCTGATTATTATCTTGATGAGGTATACGAGTCGCTCAAAGCAAAGTACAGACCTACACGACACATCGATTCATCAACAATGCAGCCAGTGTATGATGATACCTACAAGGACACACTTGATAAGATACTTGACCGTTTCTATGAATACGAAACAAAGTACTGGGAGAACTGATATGAATAGTATGAAGCGTGTGATGAAAACAGAAAAGCAGATTAAAGCTGTCTGTGAATTGCATATTAATGAGAGGCGTGACGAGATAATACACAATGCCACATACCAAAGTCTTGCAACAGCATTCTTCATACTGTCAAGAGACTTTGGTTTCGGTAAGAAAAGACTTGTAGCCTTAAAGAACTCTATTGAGAATGAGTTTCTAACAATGTCTAAAGGCGTGTTAGGTATGGACTACAATGCGTCGCACATCTGCAAGCACTTAAAAGAAAAGTACGGCATTGACTTTGGTGAAAGTCAATACGATAGAGAGGATGAGACAAGCAATGACAGTAAGCGATAAGCATGGCTTAAACCCATCAATGGATATATGCTTCTTCTGCGGTGAACCTAAAGGCATAGCGTTGTTTGGTAAAATGAAAGGTGACGCAAAGGCGCCGCAAAGCGTGCTGCTGAACTACGAACCGTGCGATAAGTGTAAGGAAGCTATGGATAAGGGTACTACAATCATTGAGGTTGTAGTACAGCCAAATGGCAACATGCCAATACAGGATGGAGCATATCCAACAGGTCGCTGGTGCGTTATGAGACGTGAGGCGGCGATGGAATTATTCAATACAGACAACCCCACTGTACTGCTTATTAATACAGTGTATGAAAGGTTGACAGGAGGAAACAAAGGTGCCAACACTTGATGTAGAAATAGAATGTGTATGTTGTAAGAAAAGTATAATCGTAACAGTTCCAACGATTGGATACAAGCGATGGCTCAGTGGTTGGTTAATACAGGAAGCAATGCCGGACCTGACAAGTGACGAGCGAGAGCTACTGATATCACATGTATGCAAAGGTTGCTTCGACAAAATAATGGAGGAGGATGAATAATGGGACCACGTGAAATGCGTGATGAAGCGCAGAGACTTAAAGAGGAATGCGTTGCCGCTTTGTTTAGCGGCAACCCTAAGCTAAAAGAAATTGCTGAGGCAGAGGCCAAAGAGTTCTTAGCAAACAATTACGCACAGATACTCGATATATTGGATGACTCACTGACGTTTGTAGTAAACGGAGGCAACATCCATACGCGCACAGAATAGGAGGTACCTAATATGACAAAGGTTGAACTGACCATAGCTCCAAACTATGTCCCCACGTGGGGCATAGTAGAGGCTATCCGCGAATTATTCCAGAACGCTCTGGACCAGGAAACACAGTGCCCCGGCAACGATATGAGCTGGCACTACACTGAGGATGAACATAAGCTGACAATAAGCAACAAGACATCTGTGCTCACCGCACAGACACTGCTCCTCGGCGCCACAACAAAGGCTGGTGATGTATCTACAATCGGCCAGTTTGGTGAGGGCTACAAGATTGCAACGCTTGTGCTGCTACGTAACAATAAGCAGATTACATTCTATAACTATGGCGCCAAGGAGGTTTGGAAGCCACGCTTCGTTAAGTCGCGTAGATTTGGTACTGACGTGCTCACGTTCTTTATCGAAAAGGTTGGCATGTGGAAGACAGTACCCGACGCCAACCTGACAGTCGAAGTCACAGGCATTACACCTGATGAGTGGAATGAGCAGATTGTACCATCTAACCTGCATCTACAGTCCAGTGTAGATGTCATCGAGACGTCAGTATTTGGCGAGGCTATTAATCAGCCAGGCCGTGTATATGTCAACGGTCTGTTCATATGCAATTATGAACCGTACAAGTATGGCTACAATTTCAAGCCTGAGTACATTGACCTGGACCGCGACCGTAAGATGGTTTCAGACTTCGACCTGAGATGGTGCGCCTCACGTATATGGTCAGGCTCAAACTCAGAGAAGGCTATTGAGTTGATTGAAGCGGGTCATGCTGATGTTGCATACATCTCAAGCATGAGCAGGTCACTTGAACTCAGCGACGCCGCGTATGAGAAGTTCAGAAGTGTTTACGGGCCTGAGGCAATACCTGTAGTTACCCAGACAGAGCTTGAAGAGGTACCTGAAGGCTATCATGGTGTGATTGTACCGGATGGGTACAGTGCTCTTGTGAAGTCGTCTAGCTATTACACCGCGCCGCGGATTGTAGTTAAGTCAGCAACTGATAAGCTTGAAGAGTGGGTTGAAAAAATTGCTAAGAAGTATCAGCTCACAGATGAAGAGCTTGAAGAATTCAATCAGATAAAGGAGGACTTGTAGTATGGATGAATTTAAAGAAGGCGAATTGATTATATATGTCAATGGTGACCGATACGAAATTGGTAAGATAAAGCGACTCTGTGATGATGGCGCATTTGTATATTATCATGAAGGCGCCACCGCAGCAAAGACGCCATATGATAAGATGCATAAGTTAACAAATGCATTCTGCATTGCATCTACATCACTTGGTGGAGAGCTTGCAGATGTGAATAACAAGTTATCAAAGAGAGAGCGTGAAGTATTGAACACTACACTTAGCCAGGAAATCTACAAGATGCACTTACATTATGGTAAGCCTGACAAGCATGATGATGCACCAGAAAGGCTACAGGTGCTATATCACTTAAGAGACCAATTATGTGTCAACAAGGAGGCATGTGTAGATGCACACCATCACCGATGTAACAGAGGACCTGCTTGAAAAGCTATGGATAAACGGCGTCAGCTTCCGATACGGAACCATCAGACAAGGTAAGGCTGATATAGTGATTGACAAAGATGAAGACTACAACAAAGCATTGGAGCTGATTGGCAGTGAACAACATCGTGTTCTTCCCAGCAAGTTGCCTTGAAAAGCTTGACAAGTTAGGCATTAGCTACACAGTGAATGAAAACAACGTATACGATGCACACAGTGCGTTCTGCACAGTGACAGTCGTTGATGAGGATTATGACAAGGTGTACCAAATAGGCCGCGATGAACATAGTCGTATGCTCGCCGCGGCGTATGGTCACCAGCTAGATAAGGAGTAAGTATGAGCAAGTCAGTACTGATAGTAAACACACCGATGTCATGCTGTGAATGCATTGCATGTAAAAAGGCTGAGAGTATGCAACAAGATAGATTCAACTACACGCAGCTCTACAAGTGTGCTGTAAAGGACAAGTACCTAACATATGAAGAGATGATGAACAAGAAGGCTATCTGGTGTCCGTTGAAGGACATATCGAAATAAGAGGTGACATATGCCAGAGAATAACTACAACAAGGACTATCCGCCGATAGATTGCCCATGCGGATGTAAAGAAACTGAGCACAGGGATGTCCACACAGAAGCAGGCATAGGCGAAGTTGAGTATGCACTATATTGCAAGGCCTGTGGCACATACTTAGGCTACTTTGAGTACGGCCACTGGAGCTACTGATAACGAACAGGAGGTATCAATGAGTAAGAAAGACAAGCAGCCAGACATGAGTGCAGAAATCGTAACAAAGCTGGTAGTGTGTAGATTATGTGGTAATGAATGGCGTGTGCCAATCTGGATTGCCAACGAGATGAGCGCACCATTCGAGTGCCCCTACTGCCAGAAGGGCATTAAGTACAAGGTACCACAATAAACCGAACAGGGGATGGTAACGTGATGTCAGAACTAACGCGGCTCCGCGACGAGGCGGAACGCCTGCTAACTACATATGTCGAATACAAAGACTGTAATGACCTGGTCGTCAAGACCAGGGTGCATGTAGAGCTTGACCGCTTCCTAATGCAAAACCGCGAGACCGCGGCGCTGCTTATGCTGGAAGGCCTCAACGACGAAATCGAACGGCTGCGTGGTGAGCTACACCTTGATTATGAACGTAAGCCCGGCCTATTCGGCAGGCTGCGTCGCCGCCTCCGCAAGGACAAGGACCAGCCCAAGGAGCCAAACGATAAGCCTGACACCGACGAGTGGCACGAGGACCCAGACCAACCCAAATACTTCAGTTAAAGAATAAGGACCCAGTCAATTGACTGGGTCCTTATATTATTGTATCTTACTTCTTACTGTACCTCTGCGCACGGCCTCTAATCTTTCGTTCAGCAGGCATTGCGCAGAGGCTGCTGAACCGCCTGCATCACATATCTTGTTATCTGGCACAATCTTACGGTAGGGACTCGGCCTTTCGCCTAATGCTTGAGTTAGCTTCAGCGTTCCGTTGGGTCCTGGCTTCCATATGGCTATCATCCTCCGTCACCTCCTTCAACTTCCTCAACATGTGCCGTTCTTCGACTAAGGCGGTGGCAGCAACTCCTGGTATCTTCAAGCCTGCGTCGCGGCGCCCCTCAATCTCAACCAGCATGTCACTGTATGTCCTACGCGTCTTCACAGCTAGGGGCCTCTTCGGCCTATTATACAGTGAATAAAAGTAATTGTAGAACTTATAGCAGTCCTCGCACATACGGGTATTCTTATGCATCTCTTTAACCTTCTGCCCGCAGTAACCACAGATAAGTCCAGGTCTCTCCACGTCCTTATAGTATTCCAGCGTCGCCGCGACGACGGGAGGAATCTTACACCCAGCCTCTTGTAGAGTCCGATACTCAGCTAGGTCATCCAGTATCTTGTTCAGCACCCTGGCCTGGTCAGCACTACTAAACAGACCTACAATCTTTGATTTGTTAAGCGACAGTCGATTGTACCTTCTCCTGCACTCCTTACACATCTGTTCCTCAGAACTATTTGGTTCGCAATATCTACACATTTGAGCACCTCCTGATTATATTATACGTAATTTTGCAAAATTGTATAACATACGTTGTTCAGTCCAATTTACTCAACAATATTATTATCTCAACAAACTCAACCTTTTGGCGTTTTTGACGAAAAATTTGAAAACATAAAAGTGGGGTATAGTATATAAAAATGAAAAAAAGTCTAAGTGTAAACATATCTTTATTTATTTATTTTTCAAAAATACATATTAAAACTAAAATTAATTTTCAAATTTTGTTTGTCAAAAAGTTGAGATTGTTGAGATTGTTGAGATAATAATATTTGTTGAGTTGTTAGTTAAAAAGAGACTGAAAGACTGTGTTGCTGAGTGTAAGGGTAGCTACACTTGAGTATCCATTCGCCGCCGCGTCCCTACAGAAAGAAATAGATATTTAAGTCTAATTGAA
>JAZNMA010000130.1:0-4816 GCA_045579345.1 Christensenellaceae bacterium
GGGGGGGGGGCGCGAGCGTAGCGAGCGCCCCCACCCCGAAATGAGAGCAGGGGCAGCCATAGCAGCATATTAGTGAGCGCGAGGGCAGCCATAGCAGCATATTAGTGAGAGCGAAGTAGAGTTTCACGTGGAACAATTTACATTTGTAAATTACAAATCTAAACAAAAAATAATGGCAAAAGAAACCTCGATAAGTCCCCCAGCGGAAAGGCAACTACAAACACTTTAACAAAACCGCTCAAAACACTGGGAAACAGACAGATACAGAGTCGAAAGAGTGCAAAACCGAGGAAATTGAACCCCAGCACTACTGTGCTGGAGTTTGCCACACACAAGGGGTTTAACGCGGTCGCGGAATAAGCAGGATAAAAGGGGAGCAGATTTACAATTGTAAACCACACGCAGCAGATATTTACAGATGTATAGCGATGGAATGGGCATATTTACAGATGTAAACTACAAATGTAATTTAGATTCATAAATCTATATTCACATTTATAAATCCGAATTTACAAATCTAAAGACAAGCCCCCATCCCCTAGGCTCCCCGGGCAGGCTCCCCATGACCTCGGGAGACCTCCCCCAATTCATTTCAGCCCTTTAGGGCTTGGGGGAGGGCTCCCGAGGGCATTTCATGGGGAGACTGCACGGGGAGGGTTGGCTATGGGTGGGGATGGGGGCTTGGCTTTAGATTTTCCCCCTATCATCTAACAGCCCCATAGTACTCAAATCCTCGAAGTCGAAACTATCCGCACATACGTAATCATGGAACATGCCAGCATTCACAGAACGGGACGAAAGAATCTTATACATGTTATCACGCGCCCCGAAACGGTCAATCATAACACAACGATTAAGAGCAGCCACACAGAAAGCCATTGCAGCCCGTTCTTTGTCCGTCAGAGAGCCGAACTTTTCCGCGATAGCCGTAAGCCTATTAACCAACATTCTGTCAGTCCTGCCAAACATTTCACGCTCGGGCAACTTCTTAATACGGATGTTGTCGATTTCGTCACACGTCCAAAACTTGACAGACGGACACCTATCTTTGCGTACAACCTTACCGTTACGCTCGACACGTCTAACGAATCGGAAGTATATAGCTGCAAGATTGAAGAACCACCGTGCCAACTTATCCTCCGTATCAATATCGGTTAAAGAAATCTTAAACAATTCCCCCGTATCAATATCCACAACCTTAGAACCTTTGACGTTAACGGAGAATTCCACGCGCCAAATAGTTTGTTTCTCCACTGAATCAATCGGAATCACCTCATCCCGATTAGTACCATACGGAACGGGTACGACTTTAAGCCGCTTTTCCGAAACTTTATTTTTCTTATCGTAGTAATCATAAACAACGGTCTGCAAGCTACACAACTTAGAAGCAACCCAATACGCTTCAATCCACGGCTTACCATGACCGTCACGTGATAACTCCAACGTCTTATCATATAACTTTGTCGTGACGATTGAAGACGGTGCCCCCCATTTAAGGGAGTTAATGAATAACCTCTCCCATTCCTCACGCCCGTGCATTGATATATGCGGTTGGTTAATCTTTGCCACACGTCTTTCCAAATAATCGCGTACGAACGTATCTACTTTGTAACGGTTAGCAAATGCAAGGAAATCCGCGCAGAAGTCCACACGCGACAAAGAAACGAACTGCACATTGAATCTAATCATGAACTTACGAAGCACGTCAACAGGACGGAACAAATAACATATTCGATTTGACAAACGCAAATGACACGCGTTTTTCTCAAAGATACCGCCATTCACCTTAAGAGAATAAGGCAACCGCCTAACCTCTAACAACGGGAATGAATCATCCCCGTAAACCGTAAACATCTGCTGATATTGCGGCGTACCATAATCACGCACTTTGATTTTATACCCAGCGCGTTTAAGATTTTCGGGTGATAAAGGCACTTGCACCGATTCAAGCGCAAACACTTCCAACCAATCCAAATTAACAACCATAATAGTAAATGATTCGTGAAACAACGGGTTTTTCGCTTATCGGCAGAAGCAGGAAAATGGGGTACTATTTTCACAAACCGCACCCCAAAACCTTAAACCTAACATACAATAACTGCAAGCACAAAGAAACCTACTCGAGTCGGTACATATTGATGAATTGATTAGAACCTATTTACGCCATTGTTTGGTTTTAATAAAATACTGTACTTCATAATTAGTAAATGATTAAATGTTCAACAATAAAATTCGGGGCAACTGGAAATCAAAGAACCATTTACTTAATTTCCGTCACCCCGAACCCTGCTTTTACCGTTCCCCGACTGCTCGTGTCGCTCCCCAGCGTTGCACTATCCTTTCGGAGACAATGCAAAGGTACAAAAAAATATCCTAATCCAAACAAAGGAAATTTTATGTTCTATAACACATTTTCTAATATAAAACAATTTAACCGACAAAAAGAACAACATTAAACGCTTTGCGTTTTTGGGTGGGTTTTTCGCTAGACGGAATAAGCAGGGCTTTAATCTGCTTCGTAATTCCAATTAGACAAATGACGGGGCTGATTGGAAACCTGCACATGAATCCAACGTGAACCACACCGACCATGTTCAAAGAGTACACTATCCACACATGACAAGTCTTTCAAGAAATCAAACATTATGCGAGCGTGCAATCTACTTTCTATGTGAATATCAGCAGCCAGGCCGCGCAAATGATAACTATTCGAGACCCCCCCGACTTTCCTATTCAGCCACGGACAACGATACCCCGACGTAATGATAACGGGAGCTTTCATGTAATCACGTAACGGCTGGAGACAGAGAGCCGCCAACATACCCAAGTTAGCCGCCACGTCAACCGTGGGAACATTTTGCAAAATAGGAATCCGCGTCGTATAATAGAGTTCCTCTATAGAGAAATTTTTGGTTATCATATATAAATCCAGCTGCTAAAGTAAATCAAAAACATTCTAAAATTTAAAATATCATCGCGGCAAATGGTTAATGATATATTTAACCACGTCCGCAAATCCCCATATCGTAAGACTATACAAAAGCAATTGCGCAATCAATATTAGCATATTCGCAGTAATGGTATAGGTACAATAAAATGACGCGATACCCAGACCGCAGGCGGTAAGCAAAGCAACCAACCCACATATAGACCTTAATCGCGTCATTTCTATTAATTCAAATTTAACACTAACCTATAAATCATCGCACACCAGCGACACGCGCACGCGCAACATCATATGAAACGTACTGAGACGGTACTTGCTCACCATCTGTTTCGATAGCAGTCCAAGTCCAACCAGCATCCAACAATTGCAGTGGGAAAGATGGAGAAGCTTGGTAAACTTCATCATTCTTATAACCACTTGGAGTAATACCGATTTCCTCGGATGAAATCTGATTACCGTTAATGATTTGTTTAACAAGAACCGCAACAGACCCCGTAACAGCATTATCACCCTGTCCGAGCGTGTACGACTTAGCGCCAAGCGTATAAATCACATGCTCAATCGGAGTAGCTTCAACTGGCCAATCGGTCACCAAGTCAGTAATACCCATGAAAGAATTACGACCAGCAACAATGGCAGATGCCAGGGAAGAACCCAGCATGTCAGCACACTTAAAGAACGCGTTAGAACGTAAGTGCTTACCGTTACCATCCCGTGAAAGAATAGTCGTAAACGCAATCATCACGTTATCGTTTCCCTCTGCACTTATAGCACTCAATCCATCAATAAAATAATTGAGAGCAAAGAGAGAACCACCGTTAAGCCAATTAACGGGCAAAGATGGCTCATCCTCCGAAACAACAACATTTTCTAATTCCTCCGTGAAATAGAAGCTATCCCAGCCAGCGGTGTACGGATTTGTAGGGTCACCCGTAGAGAAAGCACCGACTAACGTCAATTGGTCACCAACCTCCGCACCGATAGCAGCGCGGATTTTACCAATGGTAATTGGAGCTTCAAGATTACGGATGTTCTGAACCTCAACAACATGTTCGCTTTCCTCTTCACCATAGTGCCAATCAAGTGAGGGAAGAGAACCGAACGAAAGCTGCATTTCGGCAGGCTGGAAACCGCTATCTTTGCGGTAGCCCTGCAACTTCCAATTTTTCATATTACGCGCCATGACGTATTGCACGGATGGATTACCATACGCAACAGATTCGACAGAGCGCTCGAGAATCGGACGGTAAGCCGCCAAATTGACAGACAAGAGAGCGAAGCGCATACGTTGTAACGCTTGACCCTCTGATTTCGGGTTTTTGACGTGCGAAACTCTATCTTTCGTTATCTGCTGACCGTTCAGAACGGAGAAGGTAAGCGATTTGGTAGATTTACGACGCAAACCAAAGAAAGATTTTGAAATTGCCATAATTTACATCTGTAATTTAGATTTATGAATTGAAAACAACAAAATAACGGGGATTTTCCCCACCGTCTGCAAATATACAAATTTAAATTTATCGGACAAAATACGGACTAACCACAGAATTACCCCAGCAAAACCGCAAAACCATGCGAAAAGATTGGACAAATTAACAGAAAGCAGATACGGAACGAAAGCAAAACTTTATGAAAGTTTAACTATCCACTGAAAAATGAGAAAAAACCTTGCACAAAACCGCCAGCAGCAAACAAACTGCAAACTATAAGTTGACACATTGAGAGTTAATAACTATATTACTATAGTAATATAGTATTAACTCTTTCAGAAGAAGCATAACAGATGAACACAAAGAGATAAAACGCAAAGCGCGACAGTCCCCCTTTCTCCCCCGAAAGGGGGACGGGGGGGGGGGCGCGAGCGTAGCG
>JAZNMA010000131.1:0-3394 GCA_045579345.1 Christensenellaceae bacterium
TGGACCCGTATTGAAGGAAAACCTCGGCTATTATCTTAACCTCTATAATATTTGGTCAAGCTATGGTGTGGAGAGTGAGGGCGTTTTAATTTGCTACACTTCCGTTTACGGAAACACAAAGAAAGCGGTAGAACTTTTAGAACAAAAACTTCTTGAGGCGGGTTGTCCGAAGGTAGTGGTGAACGACTTGGCAAGATGTGATATGGCAGAAGCAGTAGAAGATGCATTCCGCTACGGAAAAGTTGTTTTGGCAACTACTACCTATAACGGAGAAATTTTTCCGTTCATGCGCGAATTTATAAACCACCTCACTGAGCGCAACTTTGCAAACAGAACGGTTGCCTTTATTGAAAACGGCACTTGGGCACCGGTTGCTACTAAGGTTATGAAAGGCATGCTTGAAAAGTGTAAGAATTTAAACTACGCGGAAAACGGCGTAAAGATTATGTCTGCGCTATCAGATGAGAGCATAGCGCAAATAGAAGAACTTGCAAAAGAATTATCAAAATAATGACAAAAAGGAGCATTTGCTCCTTTTTTAATATATTTATATATTAATTCTTTCAAAAAACACTTGACTACTAATAATTACGGTAGTATAATGAGTGCACATTATTTAATGTAGGAGGGTATTTTTTATGAAAAAATTAAGCACGATAATTGCGCTTGCGCTCGTTATCACAATCGGTGGCGTTTACGCTGCTTGGAACTATTCGCAAGGTACTGCTAACGGTGCCGTAATCGAAAGAAAACTCAATATGGCATCTATCGTATCAACAACTTCTAAAGGTACTATCACCGCTGATACGACTGGCTTTACTCTTCTTGTTGACGACGACGCTAACGATGGCAAGACTCACTGTGCGGTATTAAACGCTACTGGTCACATTGCAGTTGTTTTTGCTGCTAATGAAGGTGCGGACGCTTCTGTTGCAGAAGAGGGTATTCCAATGATTGCAACAATTACCGTAACAAAAGCTGAAGATGCAGAACAAGTAACGCCTGATGGTGAAGATCAAGCCGTTGATATTCTAGCACCAGCAGTAGATAATGTTGTTGAAGTTAAGAGAGATGCGGATAACGATAATGATCTTAAGACTGGTTGGATTATGGCGACAGATATTGCGCAAGCACTCGTATTCTGTGGTGGTGGAGACGTGTATCTTAATGATTTAGCGGAAAACCAAGCGTTTGCTGTAAAAATGGCTAAGTATACCATTGTTATCACTATTTCTGAAGGTGTAAAAGCATAAAAACTATAGAGAGTAAAATTTAAGTAAACGGCATTATTTTGCCGTTTACCCAATTTTTTCTAGGGACGAAATGACAAGTTACGAAATATATGTCTTTTTTCTCTGTCTAATTGTATTTGTTGCGTTAACTACACTGTTTACGTGTTTAGTAGTTTTGCTTGCGAAACAGGAATGTAAGTTAATTAGAGCGGGTATTCAAGACGAGAAGATAATAAAGGATGCAAATAAAAAACTTAATAAAAAGAGTAAATGCTGTCTTTGTCAATGCGGAGTGTTCGATATGATAATATCGATATTTTTTTGCATTGTTTTTGGTGTGATTTGTGTCATTTCAATAGTTGTTGGCGTAATGGGAAACAACGTGGTTAAGGGTGTGCCAATATTTAAGGTGGTTGCTACTTCGTCAATGAGCGCCCGTTACGAAAAAAACGAATATTTATTTAAAAATGATTTAACCGATCAACTTCAGGTTTTCGACCTTGTGCTTATGCACGAACTACCGCCTGAAGAGGAACTTAAACTTTATGACGTTGTCGTCTATGAACACATTACGGGGGCTCTTTTAATTCATCGTATAGTTAAAATTGAAGAACCCAACGAAAATCACCCGAATGAAAGGCATTTTTTGCTACAAGGTGATGCAAACTCTATGGCGGACGTTTTCCCTGTTAGATATTCGCAAATGAAGAGTATTTATCGTGGGGAAAGGATTCGTAACGTGGGCAGTTTTGTGTTCTTTATGCAATCGCCCGCAGGCATTTTATGTTTCTTGCTTGTTTTGGGTACTGTTATTACTACGCCTATTTTGGAAAAGAAAATTAAAAAAGCGGTTGATGCCCGTTACGTTATTATACAAGAAATGGCTATTACCGAGCAACTCGATACTCAAAAGAAAGAAAATGATAGCAAAGAACATTTACAAAAATTGGAAAAAGACGCGACGTTAAAAAAGGGGGAGCAAAATGAGTAGGCTTAAGACTTTCGTTTTGCTCTTTGTCCTTGTTGTAATGGTGGGAGCTTTGTGCTGTTCAAGTGTATATGCATACTGGCATTACAGTATTGCTACACCGCAGGAAATCATTATCCGCGTCAACGCTATGGTTATGCCTTGGGAGGGATCTGATTCGCTTCCAAACGATAGCGAGACAGGGACAAACCATAAATCGCTTATTGACCAAATTCTTAATGGTACTTTTGTTTCGGGTAATGAAACGGTCAACGTTGGCTTAAATACTGAAAATTCATATCTTGCAGGAGAGGTGGCGGAGAGAAAGAAAATTTTCTGGCGTGAGGCTGACCAACTCGGCACTATGGACATTTGGGAAGACGATAGGTTGAATAACTATTTTGACCTTAACGAATCATCAAACAAAGTTTCTTTTATTTTGGAATTCCCAGACGGTTCGGACGATACCTATTATATTTACACAACTAGCGTTGACTTGGGTGGAAGAAGATCGCCAAACGTTCCAATTGGAACAAATATTTATCCTGTTTACCGCACAACCATTAGTCGTGGTGCAGATGGAAAGTGGACGGCTACTTTAACCGAAAAGGGCTATGCTAAATCGGCTTACTATAAAAACCCGATTTTGGGACTTGCTATCGATCCAGGGTTTGACACGGATTCTTGGAAAGCGGGTGAACTTGGAACGAGCACAAATAACGCTGTATACACTGCTATTGGCTTAAATATTCCTGTATCGGTAAATGATGCAGGTGTCACGTATTATACTTTTAAAAACTCATCAAGTAGAGCGACGAGAACAGTTACCGTTACTAGCGGAAAAATTAATGTGTATAATTCAAATGGCACTTTGGTTGCTCCTACAAGTGGGGCAAATGGTAGCGGAACAATAAGTTTTAGTGCCGGTGCAAATGCAACGTTCTATATAGAAGTGTTTGATACTGCTGAAAGCAATCTCACAATTAACTAATTAAAAACCTAAAAACTCGATTTTTCATAAAGTCGAGTTTTCTTTTTAATTAATCTGTTCCGACTTATAATATATATAATATAATGTTACGCGTGCGCGCGCGAGAAGACTTGTGGTTTTGCTTTTTATAAAAACGCAACATATTGTGTTTTGTCAAAAATGGGCACTTTTTAGGGGAAAAACACTTAAAAACACGCAAAAAAA
>JAZNMA010000132.1:0-48381 GCA_045579345.1 Christensenellaceae bacterium
GTTTAAAATGTAAATTTAAATAAAAACTAGTTTTTTATAATATTTCCGCCGTTTGACAGTTTATACACCATGTGTTATAATATATTTAGAATTAATTTTATTTTTATTAACGAATTTAATTACTCATATTTATAGTATTTAACAATTGATTTATAGGTGACTTTATGATAGGTATTGTTGTTGCTCTCGCTTCAGAATCTGATGCGCTACTCAGCCAAGTAAAAAATTTGAATAAATTTAACATTGCAGATAAAACCGCATACTCTTGCACTATAGAAGGCCACAAAGCAATAATTATTATTAGCGGTATAGGGAAAGTTAACGCTGCTCTTTCAACACAGCTATTAATCGACAAATATTCCCCATCTTTTATCCTTAACTTCGGGACTTGCGGTGGTATGAACAACAGCGTAAAAGTACTTAATTATTATGCTGTTGAAAAATGCTGTCAATTTGATTTTGATTTAAGTAAATTAGATAACGTTCCTATAGGATACATTCAAGACTACGATACTGTTCATTTTACATTAGAAACTAAAGGTTTAGAGTTCTTAAAAAAATCTGCGCTTGCTAGCGCCGACCACTTTATATACTTAGACTCAGATGTTGATATTATAAATAAACAAGTAAACTGTAGCCTCGGAGACATGGAAGGCGGAGCGATTGCACAAGTTTGCACATCTAACTCTACTCCACTTTATATGATAAAGGGTATTAGCGATGTGCACGGCAACGGAACCGCGCAAGAACAATTCTTTGCAAATCTTCGTCGAGTAGGCGCTGGTTTTCCAGATATTATAATAAAGTCAATAGTTTCTATCTGTAAGGCTAAAAATATAAATGATTAAATTAACTTCAATTCTTATAAGTAATTCTGAAGAAAATTATGCCACATTTTCTAAAAAATTAATTCCCGATACTCGTCTTGAGATATTAGGTGTTCGTGTGCCACGAATTAAAAATATCGCACAATCAATTAAAAACGATAAAAATTTAATTATATCTTTTTTTAACGAAAAACATCGATATTATGAAGAACAGCTTTTACACGGTTTACTTTTGCAATTTTCATCTGAAAAAATCGAAGTATTAATAAGTGAAATCGACAAATTTTTACCACAGTTAGACAATTGGGCTGTTTGCGACAGCACTGTAGCTTCATTAAAAATATTCTCTAAACATCGCAAAGAAGTATTAAGTAAAGTTTTAGCATGGTTAAATTCCCAAAACCCTTATATAGTTAGGTTTGGCATAGTTACATTACTAGATTACTTTATAAACGATGAATATATAGATGTTTCAATTAAATCGGTTAGTTTAATAAAAAGCAATAATTACTATGTAAATATGGCTATTGCGTGGTTTCTAAGCGTCTCTTTAATAAAATTTTATGATAAAACTTTGCCATTACTTCTAAACAAAGCTCTGCCCCCATTTATTCATAAAAAAACCATTCAAAAAGCCATTGATAGTTTTCGAATTAGCCCCGATAAAAAAATCAAGCTTAAAAGTTTAAGATAACTTTAGTTTAATAAATAATGATTTTAATTTAAATAATTCGTTTGACTTTTGATAATTATAATGTTAATATGTAATCATTAATGATTTTATAAGTTTTTAAGGAGAAACTGTTATGAACATTTTTAGAGTTGACACAAACAAAAAAAAGTATCTTGATTTATTACTTTTAGCTGATGAACAAGAAAGTATGATTGACGAATATCTTGAAGACGGCACACTTTACGTTTTAGATGACGACGGAACTAAAGGTGTTTGCGTTGTTACCGACGAAGGTGACGGACTTTTAGAAATTAAAAATATTGCTACCGACCCCAATGTCCACGGAAAAGGATATGGAAGAAAGTTGATTGAATTCGTTGTTGAGCAATATAAAGGCAAATACCACACCATTCAAGTTGGTACAGGTGACAGCCCACTAACCGTTCCCTTCTATGAAAAATGTGGATTTAAGCGTTCTCACGTTATTAAAAATTTCTTTACCGACAACTATGACCACCCCATTTTCGAAGCTGGTATCCAATTAGTTGATATGGTTTATTTACAAATGAAAATCTAATAATTATAAAATAAAGCCTCGCTAAAAGCGAGGCTTTATTTTGATTACAAATTTACAATTCTTTATAAAAATTTGTCCTAATATGTTTTTCCTCTTCGGGAGGCAAAATATTCATTTGTTTTGCTGAGTTAATACATTTAATTAACCATGCCATATTTTTACCCAAAACACGCATTGTTTGTAAACCTTCATCGTCTTGCTCTGCTTGAAGTCCATTACTCCCAAAAACCATATTCCAATATTGTGAAGAGACGATAGGCATGTTGCTAAGCATAAAATATTTGTTAATTATGTCAAGCGTCGCAGTAGTGCCTGCTCTTCTCGCAACCGCAACCGCAGCCGCTGGCTTATACGCAAAAGATTTTTTTGCAAAGAATAATCTATCAAGCAATGCCTTTAGCGTCCCGTTAAGCGACGCATAATACACAGGGCTCCCAACAATCAATCCGTCGGCTTTTTCTATTTTTTCAATAAGTGTGTTTACAATATCGTCTTTTACACATTTACCAAGTTTTGAACACGCCCCACAAACGTCGCAACCAACCACCTGGCGGTTACCAACGGTTATTATTTCAGATTCTATTTGATTTTCCATTAAAGTTTTTGCTATCTCATTAAGAGCGCGATAGGTCGTGCCTGTTTCATGCGGACTTCCATTTATCATTATTACTTTCATATGCAGCCTCTTTTTATTTTATTTGTTTTAGTAGCGTTAAACATCTCGATTTTTTAATTTTGTACTAACAGCTTTTATCACAAACAATGAATAAGCCTTATAATATTAGAACAAAATCAATTCATTGTGTAATTTAACAATACTTATTATAATACTAATCTAAAATAATTTCAAGTTTTATTTAATTAAAAAAGATGCTGGCAAAACTGTCTGCATCTTTTTTAGTTAGTTAGTCTTTAATTACCATAGCAATAAAGCAAAGTTTTTCATCTCCGATATTCTTCAATGCGTGCCCTTCGCCTGTGGGAGTGCAAGTAATAGTTCCTTCAGAAACTTCCATTTCCACTCCGTTATCATTGTAAAGCCCCTTGCCAGAAATAATGTAATACATATCACAGTCGCCGTTATGAACGTGATAACCCACTTCCTCACCAGGTTCAATTTCAACTAATGAAAATTGCTTTAAACTTTCACTAATTCCGTCAAACTCGTTAAGCGGAAATAGAGACAAAGCCTTTGTTCCATCACTTTTTTTGTTAATTTTTTCGGTTAATTCTTCTCTTTTTTTAATCATCTAACCACCAACTTTACTTATATAAAGGTCCGTAAGTTGTGCATGCGCGATAATCTTGTCCTTCTTTATCCATACCGAATGCATTCCAGCAAGCAGGACGATAAATCTTATCTTCAGGAACGTTATGCATGCATACTGGAATACGAAGCATTGAACACATAGTAATTAAATCAGCGCCAACGTGTCCGTAAGATATTGCACCATGGTTTGCTCCCCAATTTTGCATTACCTCATACGCAGTCTTAAACGCACTGCCTTCTTTTCCGTCACAACGTGGTGCAAACCAAGTACACGGCCACGTCGGATTAGTTCTTTCCATCAACTTGTCTGAAACTTCATCGGGAAGTTTAACTGTCCAACCCTCTGCAATTTGCATTACAGGACCTAATCCTTTAACGAGATTTAATCTTATCATTGTACAAGGCATTTCAGCTTTGGTTGTGTAATGGCTCGAGAATCCACCACCACGGAAGTTGTCAAAGCCCGCTTCGCACCATACCGTTGCATCGGTCATCTTCTTAATATCTTCTTCGGTTACTTCCCACCACTTTTTCATTGTTGGATTGCCGTTTTCGTCTATACATTCGCCACAAGCGTCTAAACAAGCAGCACCTGAGTTCAATAAGTGAATAATACCGTCTGATTCTTTTGCTTTGCCTTCTAATTGATAGCCGGTTACACGCTTGGTTGCATCTCCACTCCAATACGTTCTAACGTCAGCAAAAATTTGCGCTCTATGTGTTAACAAACGCATAAACAACATGCACAAGCCGTTTAAGACGTCATTTTCAGTAGCAAGCGTATATGGTTCTCTTGCTCCCTCATAATCAAAAGTAGAAGAAAGAAGAGCTTCTGGATAGTCACAGTTCGGCCAATGGTCAGTCCATTGACGTTGTCCTTGGAAACCGCCCGCGATTGCGTTATGACCTACCTTTTCTTCTTCAAATCCATCAGGAAGATTTTTATTTCCTGCCATAAGGTCTTTGATTATGCAATACATTTTAACAGTGAATTCCCACTGTTTTTCTTTTTCTTCATCGGTAAACTTAATTTTGCGCTCTTTACCCAAAAATTCTACAGCTTCAGGGTTATCATCTCTACCCATCTTGCAGTGTTCTTTCGTCCATTTAAGTGCTTTTTGATATTCTTCTTCGTTATATATACCTTCTTCCATACGACGAAGAATCTCTACTTCATCTACGCTTTCAACACGCATATCAAGGTAAGATTCCATAAAATCTTGGTCAATAATAGAGCCTGCAATACCCATACATTGTGAACCAATTTGTAGATAAGATTTCCCACGCATTGTTGCAACGGCTACCGCAGCACGACCGAAACGAAGTAATTTTTCTTTTACATCCTCGGGAATTGTAGTTACTTGATCTCTATCTTGCACTTCATGCCCATAAATGCCGAAAGCTGGCAAACCTTTTTGTGCGTGACCAGCTAAAACTGCCGCAAGATATACTGCACCAGGTCTTTCCGTTCCGTTAAAGCCCCAAACTGCCTTAATGGTAGTGGGGTCCATATCCATAGTTTCAGAACCATAACACCAACAAGGTGTAACTGATACTGTTATGCTAACTCCTTCTTTCTTAAATTTATTTGCACAAGCAGCCGCTTCAGGCACACGACCAATAGACGAATCAGCCATAACTACCTTCACAGGCTCGCCGTTAGAATAAAATAAATTTTCTTCAAACAACTTTTTAGCCGCATTAGCCATAGCCATAACTTGTCCTTCTAAACTTTCACGAAGTTGCATAGGACCTCTTCTACCGTCAACTATAGGACGAATTCCTATTACTGGATAATCACCTACATATCTATTTTTTGCCATCTTTTTTCTCTCCTTCTATTTATTATTTATTAAGTTTTAATTCCAACCTAATTTTTTACAAACTTTATTAACTTCTTCCCAGACGATGTCAACACACCACCAGTGACCTTTAGGAGTTTCAACAAGTTTACAATTGTCTTCCACTCCGTTTTCAGCGTAAATTCCTTTAACCCGTTCAAAGCCTTTTCTTACACCTTCTATCGGGAAAATTTCATCTTTGCTCCCAGCTATTAAAATTATAGGCTTAGGTGCGATAAGACATGCTAAATCTTGCATTTCAAAATATCTATACGAACCTGGCAGATAGTTGCACCCACAATGCGCCAAAGCTAAAATTGAATCAGCAAAAGGACAAAACGCACAACTAGGTGCGCAAAATTTAATTCTTTCGTCTAAACAGGTTGCATAATACGATATTGTTCCGCCACCAGAATTTCCTGTGATAAATATTTTATCCATATCGCATTCAGCGAAATTAGGAAGTGCGTCAATTACTCTTTGAATATCCCAAATACGTTCTCCGATAAGTGTTCTTCCAAGTACTAGCGCAACTCTGTACGTCCACCTACAATTTATATCATTGCTACGGTTATCGGTGTAGGCTTTACGCTCCCCCATACCGCGCTGTTCAATTGCAAGTCCAATATAGCCGTTCTTAACGGCTTGTTCAGCAAAGTTTACTCTCCCCACACCAGGAAAATCTACTTCATACTTAGGCTCACCTATTGAATTATGAAACCCCGTTGAATGCCCTTGCATGGTTATTGCTACGGGATATTTCTTCTTTCCCAGCTTTGGGACTAATAAATAGCAAGGAACAATTTCACCTATCTCGCTCTCGATTGTGAAACGAATAAGTTTGTGGTCTTCTTTTTCTTCTTCCCATTCTATTTCAAAATTTAATGGGCATGCATTTTCTTTAATTACGTCGTACCCGATAACTTCAATAAATTTTTCTTTTATTGCAGTTTTCCATTCATCGTAACTAAGTCCGTTTCTATCGCTGAATTTTGGTTTAACGTTTTTAACAAGCAAATCGTGGCAACGTTCAGAATCTACGAATTTCTGTTTGCGATTAATTGAATTGTCTTTTACAATTTTAGAATATATGCTCTCCATATGTATTGCCTCGTCACGAAATTATTTAATTACACCTTTTTTCAAAATTATATTAGCGTAAACAGCTTCTTCTCCGGTAGCTATTACCGCATAAGCGTCCTTTGCTCTATCATAAAAGTCAAATCTATCAATATTACCAATTCTTACGTTATCGTCCTTTTGATTTGCGACTTTTTCATATTCTTTCCAAATAACGGGGTCGATTTTACCGACGTCGCAGTCCATAAGTTTCATCAAAATCATGTTAGGGTCTGAATAAGTATCGAGTGGGAATACGGAAAGAACCGCTTCAAGCATCTTCGCGCCACTAATTCCGTCTGCACGAATTACCCTTTTTCCGTAATTAGCGCTCGGGAAATTTGCGTCGGCAATAACTATTTCATCGCCATGCCCCATTTCACATAAAATTTTAAGCAATTCGGGGCTTAAAAGTTTAGGTATGTTTTTAAGCATATTAATTTTGCTCCTTATTTTGTATTAATTTTTATTATATACTAGTAATTAAAAATTTTCAAGCCATTTATAAAATTTAGTAAAAAATTATTTCCAACCTAACTTTTCGCACTCTTTATTAATAGCTTCCCAAATTATATCAACACACCACCAATGCGCCATAGGAGTTACTATCAACTGGCATTTATCTTCCACGCCGTTTTCACGGTAAATTTGTTTTATTCTTTCAAAAGTAACATTGGCACCGTCTACTGGGAAAATTGGGTCTTTTCCGCCAGTTACGTAAATTAAATTTCTAGGCGCAATTAAACATGCCAAGTCTGACATTTCAAAATATTTATAAGCATATGGAATATAGTTACAACCGCAATGCGCCATAGCCATAATTGAATATTTATAATCACATAATCCACAACTTGGAACACTTAGTTTAATGCGTTCATCTAAGCATGCAGCATAATAAGAAATAGTTCCACCACCTGAATTTCCGGTGATTAATATTTTATCGGCATCACACTCTGGGAAATTTGGAAGGATGTCAATAACTCTTTGAATATCCCACACTCTTTCGCCGATAGAAACTCTTCCTAACATATTGCCAGTTCTGTTCGTCCAAGTACAAGGTCCATCATTAAAACGGTTTTTCTTAACAGGAATTCTTTCACCCATACCACGTTGCTCAATAGCTACAGCGACAAAACCATTTCTAACAGCTTGAATTGCGACGCTTTTTCTATCCAAATCTTCTTGGCTAATACCATACTTGTTTTCGCCTATTGATAAATGAAAACCTGTAGAATGCCCCTGCATTGTTATGGCAACAGGATACTTTTTCTTGCCAAGTTTGGGAATAAGCATATAACAAGGCACAATTTCGTTAATTTCCGTCTTAACTCTTAAACGCATTATTTTATAATCTTCGCGCTCTTCTTCCCATTCTATTTCATAAGAAACAGGACAAGCATATTTTTTTATACTATCAAAGCGCAAAAGTTCAACTAGCTTATCCTTAATTTCGCTTTTCCATTCTTGATAACTTTTACCATTTTTTTTGCTCAGTTCTTGTTTGGTTTTTTCAACAAGTAACTCGTGACAAAGTTCAGGATTAATTACTTTTTGATTTCTTTCCATAATCGCTCTCCTTACCAGCCTAATTTCTCAAATTCACAATTTATTGTTTTCCATACAAAATCATTATCCCAACCAGCTGACGAAGTAATAGTAATATTACAATTTTCTTTAGCACCAGCTAAGTTATAAACATCTTTTACAATATCAAATGATTTTTTTACGCAATCTAACGGATTTTTAGAGTCTTTTTCAGGTGCTAGCACGCAAAGATTACGCGGAGCAATTAAACAAGACAAATCTTGCATATCAACATACTCGAATAAATAAGGAATATAATGACAACTACAACGCTCGTCAACAAATATTGAATCTGCAAAATTGCAAAACCCACCATTTGGCACACAAAGTTTTATGCGTTCATCTAGACATGCTGTGTAAAAAGCTGTAACACCGCCAATCTCATTGCCAGTAATTACAATTTTATCAGTATCACATTCGGAAAAGTTTGACAAAGCATCAACCGCTTTCATAATATCAACTATCCTTTCAGCGACAATTGTTCTTTTCAAAAAGTGAGCGGACCTTGTAGCCCAACGACAAGTAACGTCGCTCGCACGATTTTCAGAAACGGGTTGTTTTTCACCAATTCCACGAAGTTCGACCGCTAACCCAACAAATCCGTTTTTAGCCGCCTGAACAGCAAAATCACCGCCATTTTTAACGAATTTTTCTTCTTCGTCATTTTTAGGCTCGCCAATAGAACAGTTTATAGCACCATCATGCCCTTGCAAAACAATAACAACTGGATACTTTTCTTTATCTAAATTCGGAACAGTTAAATAACACGGAACAATTTCTCCGATTTCACTATCAACTGTAAAACGAATTAATCTATAATCACCCTTGTCTTCTTCCCACTCAATATCAAAATTAAGTGGACACGAATTATCCAGTACACTTTGCAAACCAATAATTTCTGTAAATTTATTTAAAACGTCTTTTTTCCACGAATGAAAGTCTCCATCTTTATTAAAAGTTAAACTCGGTTTCATCTCTTTAATAATTGTATCATGGCAAAAATCTGAATTAATAAGTATATTTTTTCTCATAAAATTACTCCTGAATTGTAGTGTATCTAATAACGTAATAACCGTCTTTATCAAAAGGAATGGTAAATTCACTTAACTCACCTTTTTTAACAGTAAGAGAATGGAATTTGTTACCATTATTATCAAAAATTTCAATCAAGATTTCAGAATAATCTTGGGTGCTTGCAAACGGTTTAAACTTATAATCAGAACAAATTAAAACGTCAACACTTTCATTAAAAGAAATTGCTTCATTAAAAGATTCTTTTAATGCATAAAACGCCATCTTTTTATATCCATAAAAGTCTAAAATGGGCTTTAAGTATGAACCGTTATTTGCGCCACTAGAAAGACAGCACCAAAGCATTCCGTCAGCACCGAATTTAACAAGCTGTTTAGTGCCTACTTTAGCACAAAGCGACTGGAATGCTTGACTTAACTCCCACTCATCCTCCTTAAAATTAAATCCAAGTGCAGATTTGTCATTAGGAAGCTCGTAAGAGTCTTTATTAATAAATTCCTTAGCCTCTTTTGTGTTTGGGTTTTGTGCACCGATTACAGCGTATTCAGACACCATATAAGCCTTGTCTTTAGCATTAAATAGTTCTGGTTGCAATCTCCAAGCTTGTTCACGCATATCTTTCCACGGGCAACCGTAACCAAGTAAAAGTGAATAGGTATGCGATGAACGAATAACGTCTTTGTCCATCCAACCGAAAGAAGCGCAAGCCGGATTTAAATTTTCATCTAAAGTACCGTCGTTATTATAATAACTGCATCCCATATCGTAAATACCACCGCCATAATAGAGATGTGATACGGGCGATATGATACGCGTATCGTCTACTTCTTTTACAGCAGAAACAACTTCGTCATAAAGACTGTCCAATCCGTTTAAGTCAGTATGATACTCGTTAGCACCCTCCCACATAATAATCGAGGGGTGATTAATAACGTGTTTCATCTGCCACTTAAACTCTTCTTTTTGATACCAAACGTCTCCCCACGCGGTATTTTCGGCACTATCTAAAAGCCTAGTTGTCCAAATAAGTAAAACTCCAAGCTTATCAAAAACACTAGCAAAACGATTATCGTTTGTGCCATAACCAAGCTGATGCATTCTCAAAGTGTTACCGTTAAAGCTTTTAATAGCAAGTGCTTGTTCAACAATCTGCTCGGTAGTTGGACAAAGATGTGCAACCGGAACGTTTTCATAAGGCGGTAAAAACTGCATCGAAAGTGCGCCTTTAAGCACGAGTTTTTCATTATTTAAATAAATCGCACCATCTCGTTGTTCAATCGTTCTAAACCCAGTTTCCGTACATTTAGAAGCAATAATTTCGTTTTGATTATTTAAGATTTCAACTGTGATTTTATATAGATTGGGAGTGTTTACACCCCATTTAGAAAAAGGCAAAGAGAAACTATTTTTAATGTTACTTTCTTGCATTTTGCCACTAATCAAAACGAGTTCATTTTCTTCTTGTGGGTAAGATTTTTGCGCCTTTATGCGATAATTTAAGTTAGAAATATTGTTAATACAAGTATCCCAAACAACCTCAAATACTACATTTGAAGAAACGTCTAAAGTTTTAACTGTCAAAAATCCAGCCGTTTTAACCTTTTCTTTAATTAAATTTACGCCTTGTAAAAACCAGCCGTTATAATAATCGTCGTGCTTATGCCAAGGATAAAGAGTTTCAGGTGCACGCGGGAAAACAACTATCTCAATATCATTTTTCCCTAAATGAATAACGTCGTCAATGTCAAGAGTAAATTCTAAAAAGTCGTCCTTTCTTGCTACGCTCTTTCCGTTTATAAAGATTTCACCACCTGGGTCTAAAGAGTCAACGGAAAGTTTATATAAATATTGGTTTTCAACTTCAAATTGCCCTCTAAAAATTAAAAATTTATCTTTGTTGATTTTAGTTCCAATTGCATATGGCAAAGTAACTTTATCTATACACTCTTCTTCAGTAGAGCAAGAATCGTCTAAAGCAAAAAACTCAATAGATTTTCCAGTTTCAGTAATAAATTCTACTGGCTCAAAATACCAGTTATTAACAGGTTGAAGTCCGCTAGCCAAAAATAAAGTATCAGGAGCAGAATCAATAGAATAATCGAACTCTATTCCGTCATTATCATTTAAGAAAATCGTGAACGTTTTTTCATTGAAAATAATTTTTATATCGTTAAAGACGTCAAAATTAAAGTTTCCAATAAACTTGTCGTCGTATGTATATTTATTAAATCTTGCGTAGTTATAGATAAGTTCGCCAGTAGGTGCAAAAAATAACTTTATTGATTCAGTGCATCCGCATCTAAATTCAACAAGTCTACCCGAACATCCGGCAATAACTTCTTTTTCAGCAAGTTCACGCTTAAACTCACCGTCTATTTTAACCTTAAAAGACGCGCTTTTAAGTTTTTCTGCGTATTCAAATTTAGCGGCAGGTATAGGAAATTTTCTTTGGTCCAAAATTTCTATAACACCGTTATTTAATTTTACCCTGTCAGTATAAAATTGCCAATTTTTATATTCACCTTTATATGGCTTTTTATATGCGGTAAAATCTATGTTTGAACTTTTAAAATTAAAAGTACGGACAAAAGATTGCACTTCGTCATCCGAAACTGCCTTCTCATAATTGAAATTCTCGCCATAGCGATTTTTCAAATATTTGCCGTACTCAAATAAAAATTCTTTCTTTTCTTTTTCATTTAGCGGTGAAAATTCACCGTAAAAATCAAGCTTGTCTTTAGTAAAATTTTGGTCGAATCTTATAAATTCTTCATATACTGTTTTTTTCATAGGTCGCTCCTAAACGTGTTGTTTCACAAATCACTTGAATTATAATGAAATTTATGTACTAAAAGTACATGCTATTTAATAAATTATTAAACATTATAAATTATTCATTAAATATTAATTAATTTATTATAAGATTATATTAAAATAATTTTTTTTATTCAACTCATTTCATACGAAAGATATGTTGTTTAATACGATTAATAATCATATTAAAATTAGCTTATATTCAAAAGTGTGGCATATCGCCACACTTTCAAGTCTTTTTTATATTATCAAGCGGGAATTCCCCGCTTGATAATAAATTATTGATTCAGTTATTGGATATTTTCCCAAAGCGCAGGTAGACCGTTAGCGTCAAAGTTCCACTTGCCATCTTCAGGAGTTTCAGACCAGTAGATGCTTTTGAGAGCAATTTAGAAATCAGAATTGAAGAATACGTTGGAGATAAATTAACTGAAAAAATTAGTGTGGAGAGAATGTGTAGACGCTTCCATTGTTCGAGAAAAGAACTTTATAACATAATAAAACGAGCGTACGATTGTACGCCCGCTGAGTTTATTAAAAACCGTAGGCTTAAATATGCCTGCGAATTGCTTCAGACCACAAATAATTCAGTATCTAAAATTGCAATCATGTGCGGTATAGAAGATTATAATTATTTTTCAAAAATATTTAAAAAAGAATTAGGAATTGCTCCTAGAGAATATAGAAAAATACACGCAAAACCTCAATAACTTTAAATAGAAAAAAGGCATTATAAATGCCTTTTTTATTTATTTTATAGTATTGTTTTTAATGCTTTTAATAAAAATTCACTGTATACTTTTTGACCATCTGCGCTAGGGTGCAATCCATCAGGAATAAGACGTTCGTCATTCCCGTCAATAGGCACGTTTCTTCCGTCAATTATTGTTGCGCCGTATTTACTAGCGACCTTTTCTATAGCGTCTCTATAATCTTGCAAGCAATAGCCTTTCTCGTTTTGCTCATGTTGTTTTCTGTTAATGGGAGTTATAACAATAATTTTATTATATTTCACTTTTGCTTTTTCAAAAAAGATTTTAAGTGCACCGTAAAACGTAGTTTTGTCTGTGTCTCTTTCATTACCTATTTCAACATTTCTACCATAATCGTTAGTTCCACCTGCAACAAGTAAAACGTCAGCCTTATACGTTTCATCTATATAATTACATAGTGAACATGTTGGTCTCCATTCGTCTTGTTCAGCAATAGTAGTTCCGTTAGTACCATAATTTTTAAGTTCATAACCATATTGATTAGCTATTACTTTCGCAAAATAGTTAGCCACCACGCCAAAAGTTTCTCCATCGCCAGTACCGTGAGTGATTGAATCCCCCATGGCAACCATCTTTTTTTGCGAATTGTCAAAGTTATAATCAAACACAGCCATCCCTGTCAGATTTTTAATTTTTTCAACCAAAAATTTAGTAAATAACTTTTGACCTTGGTCGTTTAGATGTTCACCGTCAGGCATAAGCCTTGATTTCTCTTCTTTAGGAAAAACTTCAAACTCAGTTCCGTCTATAAAATAAAAGCCATACTCTTTCGCCTTAATTTTAATAGCGTCACGGTAGTGTTGCAACGTATAACCCTTTTTATTTAAACCGTCGTTTAACCTATTTATTGAACTTACTACAACTATAGTTTTATACCTTTCCTTTGCGCGCTCAAAAAAAATATTGAGAGCGCCATAAAAAGTTTTGTCGGTTTTATCCGACACGTTACCTATCTCGACGTTTCTTATCCAGTCGTTGGTTGCACCAGTAATTATTGCCATGTCACCTGGCAACAGTTCTCTTATGTATTCACAGTATGCCATAGTCGGACGAAAATCTGTGTCAGCACAAATAGTAGTACCATTTACACCGTAATTTTCCATTTCGTCAAAGCCAAACGCTTTTGCTACATATTTAGGATAACTAAAAAAATCACTTGCGCATTCGCCGTAAGTACACGAATCGCCTATTGCTATCAATCTTTTAATCATAAAATTACTCTTATTTTAGTTTAGTTAAAATCTCCACTTTGCCATTGCCAAATGGAAGCTTTGAATCGTATAAATTGTCATAAGCAATTTCTTTAATTTCAGTACTTAAATCTTGCACCTCTTTCCCGTCAACAATTATGTTTTTGTAAGCTATTTCTTTACAAGTACAAACTACGTAAGGGTCGAATAATTCTTCATTATATTCTTTGAGAAAACACGACTTAGGTCCAACCGTCACTAAGTGAGAGGTGTCAGGGAATTGTTCAAGCGGTAATTTTACTTTTATGTTTTTTAAGGTTAGTTTGTCTATATTACTGCCAACTTCAAAAACACCAAAATGCCCTGTAACCAAGTCCTTGTTGTGATAATTAGGCGCATTATCTGACACTCTATCTTTAACTAACTCTATATTCTCAAAAGTTATGTTTTCTATTCTGCCTACTTTCGTTCCGTCAGGATAAGTGGTGTAAGCTGGAGTTTGTAAATACAACTTAAAAGTTTGTACCCCTTTAATTTTAGAAATATGCACGTTTTTAATAAAGCAATCAATAGCCCCTTTATCGTCCGCCGTAACGCCGGGAAGTATTCTCATGCAGTGACAATGTCCACCGATAGAATTTATTTTTGAAACAGTCAAATTCTGAATTGAGCCATTTGTGATTGTAGAATTAGCCCAGTCATAAGCATTAAGTGCAACTAAATCATCTTCAGTAGTTCCTTTTACGTTGTAAACAACACCGTTATTTACTTGCCCATTAATGTGAACACCGTCTGCAAAACAATCGTCTAAGAATATATTTTCCACCACGAAATTATTTACCCTACCTAATTGTACCGCAAAGCAAGTAGTATTCTTAAATGTAACGTTTTTTATAAAAAGATTTTCTACACCGCTTAAATGCCAAAGAGCATGCACTCCATGAAGGCTATCTTCCCTATCAAAAGCACCTTCTTTGCCGTATCTTGCGCGCTTGCCCGTCTGCATTGCCCAAACACCACCTACAATTTGTAAATTCTTTGTTCTGGGCATATCCTCACTTATTTGAACGCAACTACCATCAACTACACAGTCTGAACGAAACATGCACACTGGTAAACCTTTTACAGCAGAGATTATTGCTTTTTTGTGTGCACTTATTTTATGATTTGAAGTTAAAACTATAGTATCGTCAATTATATACGCGCCTTTCGGGATGTAAATATGTTCGTTCTCCTCAAGCGCTTTTTTAAACGCACTTGTCCATATCTCTTTATTTTCACCATCGATTTCAAGTTTTTCTACTAGGTTAGAATACTTAACGACACTAACTGCTCTGCCAAAAGTTTTTTGTAATTTTAAATATTTTTTCATTTCATTTAATTTTTTCTTTTCAACGCTCATGTTGTTCTCCTTTTACGCTGTCGATAAAATTTAATTAAAAACTTTACTATTTTTCTTGTTTAGAAATGATAGCATAATTAAATGTTTTTTTCAAGTCTTTTTTTATTTTTGATTAAATGTTATAAATTTTTGATTTTATTATTAAAGTTTTAAAAAATTGCGCTTTGAAAAGCGCAATTTATCGTTATCTAATTTTTGCGAGAAACTCGTTATATCTATTAAATTTATCTAAATATTTATCTGTCAATTTATTGTCAGGATCAACTGTTTTTCCGCTAAACTCAAACGTAACAAAGTCACCTCCGGCACCCTTTTTTGCAACAGAATATGCACCGAAACAACATCCGTCCGTTTGCTCAGATAAATACAAAGTTCTGCCTAAAACAGTTGACAATATTTTCATCCAGATAGGACTTCTAGTTGCTCCACCTGTAACGATAATATTTTTAACGTTAAAGCCACTCTTAAGATATTCGTCTATAATTTGTCTTATTTCAAATGCAACTCCTTCCATAGTTGCTTTTAACATGTCGAACTTGGTGTGATTGTAATTCATATTTTGAACACTGAATTTTAGATTGTTTTTGCCACGATATTCGCCATTGCCAGAGATAAATGGATAAACCATAATTTCAGAATCAAAATCGAGTTTTTCTATCTCACTGTTAAGTTCTTCATAATTAGTTCCAAAGAAGTTCTTTTCCCACTCTAACACCGTTCCTGAACTTACAGCCGAAATAAAGCATCCATAGCCACCGGCTGGGTGCTTTCTGCCCGCAAAAATACCATCTACTTTTTTATCATTTTTACCAAATACTACCCACGTAGTGCCCGTTGAAACTATTATATCGCCTTCGCCAAAATAATTAGAGCCAATACTTGCCGCAAATTGGTCGTGAACGCCACAATAAACCTTAACTTCTCCTTTAAGCCCAGTTTTTAATAAAAAGTCTTGATTACAAATGCCGATTAAATCCCCCGCACTTGCAATCGCCGGAAATTGATTTACATTCATTCCAACTAATTCTAAAAGTTTTTCGTTCCAACAAAGATTGTCGTTGTCAAAAACTTCCATCATCGCAGCACTAGTATAATCTATTACCGCCTTCCCTGTAATCTTATAATATATGTAATCTGAGGTTGAAAGAACCAACTTAGTTCTAGCAAACTCTTTTGGACAATTCTTTTTTAGCCACATCAATCTGCTAAGTCCCGAACCTGCACCAAGCATTTCTCCAGTTATATTATAAACAGCTTCAGATAATTCTTCTGCTTCTCTATCAGCACGAATATCTAGCCACGTAAGTGCGTTTGTTAGTGGAATTAAATTTCCCTTTTCATCTATATCGCAAAGCAAAAAACTTCCACCCTGTGCAGAAAATGATATTCCGGCAATTTCTCCGTCAAAATCCTTTACAGCCGTTTTTATAGTATTTACAACCGCGTCATACCATTCTTCAGCATTCTGCTCATAAAACTTATCAAACGGAGTTATTAAACCATAACTTTGATATCCCCTACCTAATACCTTATCATTTTCATCAAACAAAATTGATTTTGTTCCGGTGGTGCCTAAATCCACACCTAAATATCCTTTTTTCATAACTAATTACATCCTAATTTTTTATTGTTATCAGTCAAATGTATTTTAACAAACGCGTATACCTTTGTCAAGTGATTATGTTAGCGTTTATCTCATTTTTTAACTATCATAAGCTTAACGCCTTTACCTAAAAAATATTTAGGCACGTTAGATGGAATTTTATCGTCTGTCACTACCATAGTTATATTATCGCCTTTAGAAAAACTAACTAATGCCGCCTTTTTATATTTATGTGAATCCATCAAAATTACAGTGCTTTTAGAATTATTTATCGCTAACTCGCATATCCTTGCACTGCTATAGTCGGTCGCAGTGAAACCCATTTTCTCACTAAAGCCATCTGTACCTAAAAAACATTTATCAAAACAACAATTTTTAATAACTTTTTCAGCCATATTCCCGTAAAAATCTTTTCTATTTGTTCTATAACTCCCGCCTATTAGATTTATTTCTGTTACATCTTTTAGCGAATTAAATATCACGTGTGAATTAGTAAAAATTTTAATGTTTTTTATAACTTTTTGTTTTATAGCTTGACAAATTTCCACGCCTAAATAGCTTATAGTTGTGCCAGAATCTAAATATAAAGACTCTCCATCTTCAATAATTTTTACAGCTTCCTTTGCAATCAATTTCTTTTCTTTGACATATAGTTCTTTACTAGTTTCGTATCTATAAAAACTGTATGAACTATCTGGCAAATTTATCTTGCCATGCGAACGTATCCCATAACCTTTTTCTTCCATTCTAGAAAACAACCGTCTAGCCGTCGCTTCAGATACGTTCAATTTTTTTATCGCACCTTGAAGCGTTGCAAATCCATTTAATTGCATTTCTTTAAGTATTTCGATTTCGTTTGCTAAAGTCTTTTTCATTTATACTTTACCTTTTGAATTTATACTTATATTATAACTAAAAACGCTCATTTTGTCAAATAAAACGCTCAAATTATAGAGATGTTCAAAATACTATTGACAAATAGGGGTGCAAAATAATATTATTAAACAAAAAGGACTGAGGTATTTAAAAATGAGAAAAATAAGAACTCCGTTTTTTGAAATCGGAACTAAAAACTATATTTATGGCGACGATGTTTTAAAACTCGCAATGGCTGCAGATAAGATGGCTGAAAAATACGATATTGACGTATTGATGACCACTCCTTACGCAGATATTAGACGCGTAGCAGAAAACACTAAAAACCTTATCATTATCGCTCCTTACATGGACACTCTTTACCCTGGCAGAGGAATGGCTGCAGTTCTTCCTGAAAGTTTAAAAGCTGCAGGTGCACACGGTGTTGTAATTAACCACTGCGAAAAGCCCATGTCTCTTCCTCAAATGAAAGACACTATTAAGCGTGCAAGAGAAATGGATTTTATCGTTTTTGCTTGCGCTGACACTACTGCTGAAGCAGAAGCACTAGCTCATCTCAACCCCGACATTATTAACCCCGAACCCTCTGAACTAATTGGCGGTACTGGTGGACAAGTTAGCGACATGGGTTTTGTTAAAGATACTATTAACGCTATTAAAAAGATTAATCCTGATATTTACGTAGAACAAGCTGCTGGTATCACAAACGGTCAACAAGTTTACGACTTTATCATGGCTGGTTCTGAGGGTGCTGGTGCAGCTTCAGGTATCTGTAATGCCGACGACCCCATCGCCGTAATGGAAGAAATGATTAAAGCTACAAGACAAGCTAAAGACGATTTAGAAAAAAATAAATAAGGAGAATAGTTATGCTTTTCAAAAATAAAATTACTCTGGAATCTGACCACAAGGAAGTAACTTTCCACAACGTGACCGCTCAAGTTAAAGAAACTGTAAAAAATTCAGGTATTAAGAATGGTATCGTTGTTGTTTATTCACACCACACCACTTGCTCTGTTATTACTCAAGAATGTGCGTTCGATATGTCTATGACTGGTCGTGAAACTCTTCAACAAGATTTGGTCGACGTGTTTGAAAAAATTTGCCCCTCTTACACTAGAGAAGGCTTATATCTTCACCCCGGTCCCAAGGCATTGAAATTCGCTGAAGAACACGGAGAGGACGCTAGAGGTTGTCATAATACCGAAGCGCATCTCATCTCTTCTATCATTGGTAGAAACGTTACAGCTGTTATCGACGAGGGCGAAGTTGATTTAGGCGAATTCGGTTTTATTTATTTTATTGACTGGGATAAAACACGTGGCAGAAAAAGAAGTGTTCAAATTATGGTTATCGGTGAATAATTTATAGTCGCTTAAAATTAAAGTTATTAATTTATAACTAAAGACACCCTGCATTAATTTGCAAGGTGTCTTTTATTATCAAATTTATTATATTCTATGGAAGCCTTTTCCATATACTTCGTTAGCATCGCAAACTATAACGAACGCGTCTTGGTCAAGTTGTTTTATCCATTTTTTAAGCGTTACTATTTGATTATATTTTACACAAGTTATAAGAACGTCTTTCGGGGTTTTAGAATACATTCCCTCACCATTTAGAAGGGTTACGCCACGCGGACTGTGCGAGAGTAAAAAGTCGGAAATTGTTTGAGCTTTTTCAGTAATTATGTAGCAGAGTTTAGCTTTCCCAAAACCCATAACCACTAAGTCGCTGACCTTTGCGCTTACAAAAATTAAAATAAGTGCAAACAAAATATTTTCAAGTCGAGCTAGCTTCATTGCTCCAAGTAAAACAACAACGCCGTCGAACACAGCAACGTGTGTTGCAATCGTTCCTATCGGAACTAAACCGTGAGTCAATCTTCCAAGCAATTCAGTACCACCACTCGAAGTTTCATATTTAATAAATAAACCTATTCCAACACCTTGCAATATTCCACCATATAGCGATGCCAAAATCCCGTCTTTGGTTATTTTTTCAGCAAGTTCTTCTCTTGATGGTAGAATCCACTGCCAAAATTCGGTAGCCAAGCTTAAGCACGCAGTTGTTATCAGGCAACGCAGAATAAACTTCCATCCCATTTTCTTAAAACCGAAAATTAGAATGGGTATATTAATTAGCGCTATAAACAAACCTGTTGGAGCGCCAGTTATTAAATGTATAAGCGACGCCGCACCACTTACTCCGCCACCTGTAATATTGTTAGGCTCTAGAAAAGCTTTAAGACTTAGTGCATAGGATAAACATCCTACAATCATAAACAAATATCTTCTAGTTTCCGATATTAGTAATCTTTTTTTTGTAAGTTTCATAAGTAATCACCATCATCACAACATTTCTTTAACTGAATTTAACACAAACGTCGGTTTAATTTCACTCAGCCCATAATCTTTTAAAGTAGCTTCTCCGCTTAAAACCATCACAGTATCAACGCCTGCATTGACTCCTGAAGCGATGTCTGTATAAATTCTATCACCGATAACTACAGTATCACTTTTGCTAACGTTAAACTTTTTGCGAACAATGTTTATCATTGTAGGTTGAGGCTTACCAATAAATATCGGCGTTTTACCTGTTGCTTTTTCTATTCCGAAACACATTGAACCACAGTCTGGAACAAAGCCAAAATCTACAGGACATACCCAATCGGGATTAGTAGCGTAATATGGAACGTCAAGTTTAGTTAAAACTTTACAAGTGTTTCGTAGCTTTTCACTCGTAAGCTCATTGTCAAATCCTACGATTACTACACCTATGTTATGGTCAAACTTTTCCGTAATAATAAGCCCGCTATCTTTTAATTCTTCAATAAAAGATTTAGTACCTTGCGCATAAATAAGTTTATTATTATATTTTACTTTTAGCATTTCAATGGTGGCTTGTGTGGAAGTAAAAAAGTTTTCAACTCCTACGTCAAGTCCCATTTTCTCTAGCTTTTCAACGTAGTCGTTTACTGACTTAGATGAGTTGTTAGTAATAAATACATAATTACCATTATTAGCATCGATATTTGAGAGCAACTCTTTCACACCATCAAACAAGTTGTTTTCCAGATAAATCGTCCCGTCCATATCAAATAGATAAAGTTTTTTGTTTTTTAGACACGAACAGTCTTTGCCAAAATAATCCTTTAACATTTTTCACCACTTTTTGAACAAAATATTGCGCCTAAAAGACGCAATATTCAATTTAAATATACAAAATTATAATACTTTAGAAAGGAATTCAACAAGTCTTTTATCTTTTGGATTTGCAAAAAATTCTTTTGGCGTGTTTTCTTCTTTTATAAAGCCTTCGTCCATAAATAACACTCTTGACGCCACTTCCTTAGCAAAACCCATTTCGTGCGTAACAACGACCATTGTCATGCCTTCATCTGCTAAATCTTTCATAAGAGCTAAAACCTCTCCGACCATTTCCGGGTCTAATGCTGAAGTCGGCTCGTCGAAAAGCATAACTTCCGGTTCCATTGCAAGTGCACGAACAATTGCAATTCTTTGTTTTTGTCCCCCCGATAATGTTGACGGGTAAACTTTTGCTTTATCTTCAAGCCCTATTCGTCTTAAAAGTTCAATTGCTTTACTTTCAGCTTCTTCTTTGCTCTTTAGTTTTAATTTTATGGGTGCTAGAGTTAAATTATCCAATACATTTAAATTATTAAATAAATTAAAGTGCTGGAAAACCATACCCATTTTTCTACGAGTAAGATTTACGTCTTGATAATTTTCTTCAAAAAGTGTTTTTACAGCTTTTTTAAAGTTTTTACCCTCTCTTTTTCGCAAAAGGTCGCCTTTTTTAATTTGCTCAATCACTTTTAAATCGAGCTCAGCAGGGCTAACCGCTGGAAATTCCTTATGCGCATTTATCATTAAATATTTATATGTATCAGACTCTCTAATTACGTCAAAATGCAAATATGGGTCTACAGGCGTTAAAAGCTTTCCATTAAACCAAATCTCGCCATACGTAGGTATTTCTAATAGGTTCATACACCTGAGCATGGTAGACTTACCACTACCAGAGGGTCCTATAACCACCACTTTTTCGCCCTTTTTAATATCACAAGATACACCTTTAAGGACTTCTACTTTCCCAAAATTTTTATAGAGATTGTTTACACGGATTAAAAATTCACCGTTATGGATATTATCGTCTATCACTTGCTCTCAATCTCCTTTCTATGAATTTTATTATCAATGTAAAAATTACAACAAGAATAATATATACCATTGCAAGAATAATGTAACAAATAATTGGATTATAAACGGTGTCTTGCATCTTAAATGCAACTTGCAAATCAACAACACTGATAAACCCCGCAACCGACGTTTCCTTAATTATTGTAATCAATTCATTTCCAATAGAAGGTAAACTGTTTTTAAATGCTTGTGGCATAACAATTTTTACCATTGTTAGGGTATAAGTCAAACCTAAACTTCTACCAGCTTCCATTTGTCCTTTATCCACAGATAAAATACCGCCACGTACAATTTCAGAAACATATGCTGAAGAATTCAATCCGAAAATAGCAGTTCCCCAGATAACGGCACTTGCATTGGTAATTCCTAACATTGGTTTTAACACATACCACGCAACAAGCAACTGCACTACTATCGGTGTTCCACGAAACAACCCAACGTAAAATTTTGCTATAGCTTTAAAAACTTTAGTAATTTTATTATCTGGCAATAACTGTACAATAGCTATAACAGTACCTATAATCAATCCAATAACAAAACCTCCTAACGCGATTATTAAAGTATTTTTTAATCCGTCAAGTATAGTTTTATATCCTTGAAGAGTTATAACTTGTTGTACAAATTTATTCCAAAGATATTGCCAATTTATATTCATTTTATTTTACCGCTTCGTTTATTTCATTTACAATAGCAACTGCAACACTATAATCTACAATACAAAGAGAAACTTGACCATTAACCATATCCCTGACTGCATTAGCATGTGTGTCATAAGTTTTTAAGGTAAGATTTGAATAACCTGTAAATTGGAAACCTTCCGCATCATCTAGGTCACCCATAATATATTTAGCACCTGTAGTGCCCGTTTGAGAACCAGCTTTTGTTCCAGATTCGTATTCAGAAAGTACAGCAATTACGTCTTCTTTTGTCTTACAGTTATCAAATAAAGTTACTTCTTCAGGTACAATTACTACTTGATAAGTTCCAACTTCATAAGGATTTGAGAAATTAACCGTATTCTTTCTTCCCTCGGTTATAGTTAGACCTGCAAGCCCTAAATCTGCTCCGCCATTATTAACTGTTGTACAAATTAAATCAAACGCAACATACTTTATTGCCAATGTCTTTCCTAATCTATCAGCAATCATTTTACCAATTTCTATATCTATACCTGCATAATTAGTTCCCACCATAAATTCATACGGTTCAAATGGATAATCTGTTGCTAAAGTTAAATACTGCTCACTGCTCATTCCATCAGAATAAGTCACTACTCCTTCAACATAGTAATTATCAGCAACACCTGTTACGTTATACAATTCGTAAATAGCGTCAATTTCTGCCTTTTTATCTGCTAAGACTTCGTTGACAATGGTTAATAAGGAAGTGTCATTTTTATTAACAGCAATTCCATAATCTTCATTTGTAAGTCTTACATTAATAAGCTTTACTCTTCCACTAGTTTCAGGTTTTGAACAACCTACCATACCAAAACAGCAAGTTGCACAAAGTAATAATGCAACTAAAATTGTTAGAAATTTTTTCATTTTTTCTTCTCCTTTTTCAAAATTTATTGTTTATTTTGTTAATAAATTATAGTATTTATACTATAACTTGTCAATCATTTAAGCTAATTTATAGAATAATTTGTATCAATTATTGCATATATTTTGAATTTTTGAATAATTTTATGAATAATTTTATTACCATTCGTTTTTAACGGTTTTTGGCCCTTTTTCATAACATGATAATATGAAAAAAATTAATTATAACAGAAATAATGCCGTAAATTATGCTAAACGCTGGGCTTTTTCAAGAAATCCGGTGTATTATAACTTTGACAATCTTGGAGGAGATTGTACTAATTTTGTTTCGCAATGCGTTTTCGCTGGCGCAAATATTATGAATTATGATAAAAATCTAGGTTGGTTTTATAACAGCCTTAATTTGAGAGCACCCGCATGGTCTGGGGTGGAATTTTTTTATAACTTTTTAACTAAAAACAAAAGTTTTGGTCCGTTTGCAAAAGAAGTTGATAAAAACATTATGGAAGTCGGAGACGTTATTTTTTTACTTAATAGCCAAAAGAATTTTTATCACACGTTATTTGTCAATAGAGTTTTAAGTGGAGAAATTTTTTGTTCAGCGCATACCTTCGATGCTTACGACCGACCTCTACAATCTTACCTTTTCCATAAAGCCAAGTTCGTACACATAATTGGTGTAAATGCATAAAAAAACGGTCCTAAGACCGTTTTTTGGTTGTTTTAATTTTTTAAGAGATTTTTCCGTCATTTAAATATAAAATTCCTAAGCAATCTTCACCACAATGACTGGTTATCGTTCCTCCTGCACGGGTAACGTAAATTTTTTCAAAACCTCTTTCTTTTAAATAATTTTTCGCCGTTTCCACAATTTCATTATCTGCCGTAGTGTAAGTTATAAAGGCAATTGATAAATCAGGATTATTAAATTCATTCAGCACGTCTTGACAATAATTTCTTACTACGTGTGCAAAATTCCCTCTATACTTTTTACCTGGAATCATTTTCCCATCTTTAACAATAATTTGAGGACGAATTTTTAGTAAGTTTGCTCCAAACAGCGTCAGTCCACTACATCTTCCACCCTTATATAGATAATCAAGCCGTTTAAGCTCAAAACTCGCTTGAACGTACGGAACACGTTTTAAGCATTTTTCATAAATAGATTTCGCGTCCTCACCTAAGTCTACTAAATTTTTAGCGTAGATTGCAAGTAACGCTATCCCCGTTGATAACGACTTCGTATCGACGACAAAAATGTTATCATAATTGTTTGATGCTCTTTGCGCGTTTGAACATGCCATGCTCAATTCCGACGACAAACTAAAATGTATTATAGCGTCATAATCTTTTAACAAATTTTCAAAATGTTCATTAAATCGATATTCGTTGATAGCACCAGTTTTAGGCAACACCCCGGTTTCGTTGACATAAGAGATAATTTCGTCCGTAGTTATTTCTCCGTCTACTCCAGATTTATCTCCTAACTGAATATTAAAAGGAACAACTTTAATATTATACTCGTTTAATAACTCTTTGCTTAAATCAATAGTTGATTCAGCAGAAATTGCAACCTTCATATTTCTCTCCTTTGACACTTTAATAATACAACAAATTCAAATCAAACACAACCTACTTTTATATTTCTTATTTCTACTTGTATTTTTGACCTAGTAGAGTGCAAAATCACCCACTCTACTAAAAGTAGAAAAATCAACTTTTCGACATAAATCGCTTGCTTAATTAAGGCTATTATGCTAAAATTAAGCTATGGATATTAAAGAAAATTTAGCACAAAACTTAACAAGATTAAGAAAAGCCGAAGGATTAACCCAAGCGGAATTAGCTACAAAATTAAATTATTCTGACAAGGCGGTTTCCAAATGGGAACGCGGTGAATCTGTTCCAGATTTATACGTAATTAAACAATTAGCTGATTTTTATTGCGTAAGTATTGACGCACTAATTTCTGAACCTTTAATTGAAAAGCCGTTACTTACACAAAACAAAGGAAAACGCCGTTTTATAATTGCAATGTGCGCAACTGGTCTCGTTTGGTTAGTCGCTATTACCTGTTTTGCTTTTATCAATATAATTATACAAAGCGTTGTACATACTTGGATGGCGTTTATTTATGCAATACCCGTAACTATGATTGTTCTTTTGGTTTTAACTTCAGTTTGGCGCAAAAAAATTACAGCGGGAATTATAACTTCACTTTTAGTTTGGTCAACAATTATTGCCGTTTACTTATCGTTATATTTCTTACTCCCCTCACCGCCAGCTCAGTTATGGACACTTTTTTTGATTGGTATACCATTACAAATATTAATAATTTTTTGGTCAATTTATAGAAAAATAAAATAATTATATAAAAACTCGCCGTTATGCATGTAACGGCGAGTTTTTAATTCATTGCTATATCTCTTAATTTTTGAAATTTTCTTATTGCGACTTCTTTTATTGCGTCCATGTTTTTGTTAGATAAAAATACTTCGTCACTTATTTTTTTAGCCAAAAAAATTGATTCTGTGCTGTAATTTAGCGCCCCCAAATCGTTCATAAATTTTCCACTTTGCCTACTCCCCATAAAATCACCAGACCCACGCAATCTGTAATCAAATTCTGAAATTTTAAAACCGTCAGAATTATCTTTTAGTATCTTCAGTCTCTCAATTGCGACGCCCTCAGTAGCTTTAGTCATTAAAAAGCAATAACTTTTAATATCTGACCGTCCGACTCGGCCCCTTAACTGGTGCAATTGCGAAAGTCCAAAACGTTCAGCATTATAGATAACCATTACTGAAGCATCTGGAACGTCAATCCCTACCTCTATAACAGTTGTTGACACCAAAAAATCTATTTCCTTATTCTTAAATGCTTGCATTACAGCATTTTTTTCTTTTTCTTTCATGCGACCATGCAATAATCCAACACGGACGCCATCCATTCTTAATTTTAAATCCTCATACAATTCAGTAGCACTCATTACAGCGCCCTCTTCGTCCCCTTCGATTTTGGGACAAACGAAATAGGCTTGTTTACCTTCTAATATCTCGTGCTTTACAAAATTTAGCATGTCTATGTATTTTTCATTAGGAACAATATTTGTCTGAATTTGTGCTCTTGATTTTGGTTTATCTTTTATAGTAGTAACGTCTAAATCACCGTAAAATATAAGCGATAACGTTCTTGGTATTGGCGTTGCGCTCATTACTAAAACGTCGGGCACTATACCTTTGTTAAGCATACTGCTTCTTTGCGCTACACCAAAACGCTGTTGCTCATCACAAACGCAAAGTGACAAATTTTTAAACTCTACGTCATCTTGCAAAATTGCATGAGTTCCAATTAAAATATTTATTAAACCCTGTTTTAAAGCTTCTTTTACTTCTTTTTTTTCCTTAGCCGTCATCGAACCCGTGATTAATGAAACGTTATAATCGGGAAACGCTTTCTGACAAGCGTAAAAATTTTGCCTTGCAAGAACTTCTGTAGGCGCAAGCATCATTGCTTGATAACCACTGTTTACAGCAATAAATATAGAACACATGCTTACCGCAGTTTTTCCGCTTCCGACGTCGCCTTGCATAAGTCTATTCATTACTTTCCCGCCCGTCATGTCTGCAAATATTTCATTTACTGCCGTTTTCTGTCCATCGGTAAATTCAAACGGAAAGCGCATGGTGATAAATTCTAATAATTCTCTTGCGGTCGTGTTATATTTGTTAAGTCTAATTTGTTCTCTTCCGCCTTTTATAAATTTGAAAGCAGAAATAAGCGCAAAATATTCTTCCACCGCAATCCTATCAGCTGCTTTTTTTTCACTTTCAAAACTGCTGGGATTATGCACTTCCTTATATGCATTATACAGTTCGGATAATCCGTATTTAACTATTAAGTCATTAGGAATTAGGCTTTTCGGCTTCTCTATTTCTACCGCTAAACGAACGGCATCTCTAACCAGCTTTTGACTTAAGCTACCCTTTAATGGATATTGTGGCACTATTCCTTTTAATCGGTATGCCTTCTCAAGCAATTCAAACGACGGGTTTACTAGACTTATTACACCTGATTCTTCTCTAACTCTCCCATAAAAAAGATATTCTTCACCCAATTTAAGACGATTTGCAACGTATTGCTGGTTAAACCAAACTACTGAGAATACGTACCCTTCCTGTTCACATATGATTTTTACAAGTCCGCCACGCCTATAATATCTTGTTATAGGCATATTCATTACTTTACCAGTTGTCAAAACTATGTCGTTGTGATAAGCATATTTTAAGGCTTGGCTTGTACGCATGTCTAGATATGCACGTGGAAAATACCTGACTAAATCCGCAGTATCATATATCCCTAATTTATTAAATTCTTGTTCGCGTTTTTCATTTATTCCGCGTATTTTTGTTATTTCCATACAATACCTTGTTACAAAAAAGGGAAAGAACTATCTTTCCCTTAAGTTTATTCCATCGCAATATAATAATAATAAATAGGTTGCCCACCGTAATGAATTTCAACGTCACATTCAGGATATTTTTCCATGATGGTTTCTTGCAATTTTATTGCGTCTTCCTCACTTACGTCCTGTCCGTAATAAAGAGTAATTATTTCTTCGCCTCTACGCAATTTTTCAATCAAATCTAAAGTAACTTGACCTACGTCTTCGCCCTTTGACAATATCTTTTTATCATCAAGCCCCATAACGTCTCCAACCTTTAGGTCAAAACCGTAAAGTTTAGTATTCCTAACGGCATACGTTACTTGACCTACGGTAACCATATCGGTTGCATGTATCATATTTGCTTTGTTTTCATTTACTGAAAGTTCGGGGTTAAATGCAAGGGCCGCCGAAAAACCTTGCGGTATATTCCTAGTTGGGATAACATGAATTGTCTTGTTTTCAACTAGCGATTTTGCTTGTTCCGCTGCCAAAATTATGTTCTTATTGTTAGGGAACACAAATACGTTTTCTGCATTAATTCTGCTAACTGCATTAGCAATATCGTTAGCAGAAGGGTTCATTGATTGACCACCCTCGATTACTGCGTCTACCATTAAATCTTTGAATATGCTCGTAATGCCTTCGCCCGCAGAAACACTCATCATGCCCATTTCTTTCTTTTCTGCTTCGTACTTTTTAATAAGTTCACGATTTTGTTCTAGCATATTTTCGATTTTTAATTTGTCTAGCTCGCCCAGTTCTAATGCTTCGCTTAATGCCCTACCAGGTTGATTGGTATGAACGTGCACTTTAACAAATTCAAGGTCGCCTATAACGATTACGCTATCGCCAATAGTCATCAAGGTTTCGCGTAGCCTTTCTATGTCAGCCAACGTAGTCTTTTTCTTTAAATTTATAATGAAAAACTCTGTACAATACGCAAATTCAATACTGCCAAGGCTCATTATATCGGCGTGCTCCATCACCGTGTCTTGCGACTTGGTTTCGGGCATAACAGCCGTTTCTGAAACACTTTCACCAATAAGTGCTTTATAAAAACCTTCATAAAGACACATAAGTCCTTTACCACCAGCGTCAACCACGCCTGCTTTCTTTAGCACAGGAAGTAGTGTAGGCGTCAATTCTACCGCTTCGTTACCTGCGTTTATTAATTCCGGCATAAAAGATTCAAAATCTTTATGTTTATTACGAACGTTTTGTGCGTGCTCTGCAACCATTCTTGCAACAGTAAGCATTGTTCCTTCTTTTGGTTTAGACACAGCTCCGTAAGCAACTTCAGCACCAGCTATTAGCGCTTGTGCAAAAATTTTAGTATCAATCTCTTCTGACTTTTTAAGAACGTTACACATTCCTCTTATTACTTGTGAAAGTATAACGCCTGAGTTTCCTCTCGCACCGCGAAGTGCGCCCTTAGACACAGCTTCGGTTACGTCTATTACTTTATTACTCCTACAAGCCATTAATTCTTTAACAGCCGATTGTATGGTTAGCGACATGTTCGTACCCGTATCTCCGTCAGGAACTGGGAAAACGTTTAGCGCATCTATATTAACTCTATTTGCTTCAAGAAGTTTAGCCGCCGTCAATATCATTGACTTAAGCATTGCTCCGTTAATAGTTTTTTGCATATATATCTCCTGCCAAAAGGCACTATCTCAAATTAAATTTTGCTTATTGTTTAACGCCCATTACTTTTACGTTTATAGTATCTACTATCATTCCCGTAAAACGTTCTACTTTATATTTAACAGACTCTTTAAGCGCTTCTACGACAGCCTTAATCGACACGCCGTATTTTACAATCACTGATAAATCAACATATATTCTGTCACCATAAGCGCGAACCTTTATGCCCTTTACCTCGTGACCAAACCTTAAAAAACTAATTGCCGAATCTATAATATTCCTCGGTGTAAATTCTACGATACCATAACAATCCATAGCGACGTGCGAAACGTATCGTGCTATGGTGTTTTCTGATATTGATATTCTGCCGTAGATATTGTTAGTTTTTACAGACATACTGACCTCACTGTAATCGTTATACCTATTCTACTATATTTAATGACTTTTTGCAACCCTTTAATTCAAATAAATTAAATTTTTTACCCTCATAAAAAATTTTTAATATAAAATTTTGCAAATCCACCCTTTATTTTGTTGCTTTTTACATCATAATGTGATAGAGTATTTGTTGTTGAAAAATAAAATACATTCCAAAGACGGAGGATAATAATATGAGTAGAGTATGTAGTGTTTGTGGAAAAGGTAAACTTTCCGGTAATTTGGTTAGTCACTCAAACCGTAAAACTCCCAAATTGTACGAAGCTAATCTTCAAAAGGTAAGCGTAAAAAAGGAAAATGGCACTGTTTGTAAAGAGTACGTTTGTACTAGATGCTTAAAAAGCGGTAAGGTAGAAAGAGCGTAAACTTTTATAAAACTTAAGCCACCTTTTGGTGGCTTTTATTTTGCTTTTAAAATGCTTGTGTGCTCGAGTTTTCGAGCACGCTTTTTTATTATTCAAACATTTCAGTTGAAAGGTATCTTTCGCCTGTATCTGGCAGTAAAACAACGATAACTTTATTTTTATACTCTTTCATCTTCGCTAGTTTTAGCCCTGCCGAAAGCACTGCACCTGAGGATATACCTACCAACATTCCCTCTTTTACGCAAATTTCTTTGGCACAGTTCATGGCTTCTTCGTCAGTCACGGTCAAAACTCCGTCGCAAATGTTCTTATCAAAATTTTTCGGTATAAAATTCGCACCAATTCCCTGAATTTTATGCGCGCCACATATCCCTTTACTAATAAGCGGAGAACTTGCCGGTTCTACTGCAAATACTTTTATACTGGGTTTTTTTTCTTTTAGATATTTTGCTACACCTGAAAGCGTTCCACCCGTTCCAACAGCCGACACGAAAACGTCAACCTCTCCGTCGGTATCTTCATATATCTCCGGACCTGTTGTATAATAATGAGAAAGTATATTTGCATCATTATCAAACTGTCCAAGAATCACGCTGTTCGGAGTATTTTTTTGCAACTCTTCCGCTTTGCTGATTGCACCTTTCATGCCTTTCTTCCCATCGGTTAAAACTATTTCCGCGCCGTATGCTTTTAATAGTTTACGCCTTTCTATACTCATTGTTTCTGGCATAGTTAAAATTACCTTATAGCCACGCGGTACTCCTATTGCTGAAAGACCAATACCTGTATTACCACTAGTCGGTTCAATTATTGTTCCTCCTGCCTTTATTCGCCCTTCTTTTTCCGCTTTATCTATCATAAACTTAGCCGCACGGTCCTTTGAACTACCGGCAGGATTGAATCGCTCCAATTTAACTAAAAGCCTTGCTTCTATTCCCTTGCTTCGTTTAATATTGTTGACTTCTAATAACGGGGTTTTTCCTATTAATTGGTCTATATTTTGATATATTTTCATATTTAACCTTTTATTTCAACGTTTTTCACTGTTACTTTGCCATTATGAAATACTGCATAGCAGTACGTTTTTTCAAAATATCCCGTCAAACAACCGGGATTAGCAAATAATATTTCGTCTTTTTTAAAAATATTCGCTTCATGCGTGTGCCCGTAAAAAACAGCATTTACTTGCTTTTCTTTTGCCCTATATACGAGATTTAACAAATTGCTCTTAACAGAATACTTGTCACCGTGAGTTAATAAGACTTTAACCTCTTCTATCTCTAATATTTTATCCTCCCCTCCGCCGTCACAATTTCCTTTTATCGAAACAATTTTCCCTCTAAGTTCTTTTTCATACGCCAATATATCCTTTTGAAAGTCCCCTAAATGAATGACGTAATCACTCTCTTGCATTATAGGTAAAAGTTTTTCTAGCACAGAAAAATTTCCATGCGTATCAGATATAATTACAGCCGTTTTCACTTCAATTTTTCCCTTAATGCGGTGATTGCACGGTAACGATGGCTAATCTTATTTTTATCTTCTGAAGATGCTAGTCCCAAACTAATATTTAGGTCGTCACTGTAAAATAAAGGGTCGTAGCCGAATCCATTTTCGCCGTAACACTTGTCTAAAATTTTACCGTGTGTTTCACCCGTTGCACTTATTATTTCGCCATTCGGTTTATAAAACACCATACAGCAAACAAACTTGGCTTTTCTATTTTCTACACCTTTCATATTTTCAAGCAACAACTCGTTATTATGCGCATCAATACCATCGCCCGCATATCTTGCGCTGTAAATTCCCGGTTCTCCGTTGAGCGCCTCAACGCATATTCCACTATCATCTGCTAAAGCAGGCAAATTGAGTCTTTCTGATACTGTTTGTGCTTTTATCAGTGCATTATCGTAAAAAGTTTTGCCACATTCATCAATCTCAAAATCAAAACCCAAATCTTTATATCCAACCACTTCAAACTCTGGCAACATGTCTCCTATCTCTTTTATTTTATGAGCGTTTCCACTTGCCAATACTATTCTTTGTCTTTTATCCATTTTTTCACCGTTAAATTAAAGGGAGTTCGTTAGCCAACCTAACGTAATCTTCCGCTGATAAATTTTCGCCTCTAACCGTAAGAGATATTCCACACTTTGTAAGAGCTTTTTCCACTTCTTGCCTACTCATTTTATAGACGTTCATTATATTGTTTACAAGCATCTTTCTCCTGCTTGAAAATCCACAACGAACTAAATCTCTAACCCTGTCAAAATCTACGCCTTGGTTTTTGCCTTTTTCAATATCTATCTTAACGACCGCTGAGTCAACGTTTGGTGGCGGTGTGAATTTTTCTCTAGGAACGCGAAGTATAACTTGTGCACTACCCCTTAAATTAATCCCAACAGTTATCGCACCATAATCAGAAGTGCTCTCTTTTGCAGACAAGCGGTAAGCAACTTCTTCTTGTACCATAATAACCATTGCTTTAATATTTTTTGATTGTTCGAGAAAACGCATTATTATAGGAGTGGTTATATAATAAGGTAAGTTTGCCACCATAATATACTCGCCACCGAGTTTTCTTTCTATTTCTGCAAGGCTTTGCTTCATTACGTCCGAAAAAACTATCTCCACGTTTTTGCAGTCGGACAGAGTTTCCGATAAAACGTGCTTTAGTCTTTGGTCAATTTCGTATCCAACTACTCGTTTTGCTTTTTTTGACAAAACTTTAGTAAGTGCGCCTGCACCACAACCGATTTCTAAAACCGTGTCGGTCGCTTGTACACCTGCCCCCATTACAATTTGTTCTAAAAGAGCGTCATCTGTCAAAAAATTTTGACCATATGCTTTTTTTAAAACTAATCCGTGCTCTCTTAATAAATTTTTTAGCGATTTTTCCATTTTTTACCTTTATAATTTTGGTATAAAATTTTATCTATTTCACATTATAATATTGTAAAGAGAAATTCTTTACTATCAATCATTTTTACAAATGAACTGAGAATAATACAAGATAAAGTCGAAATTTTTTCGACTTTATTTTGCGTTAGTTAGTTTATAAAACAAAGACTTTGCATTTTGCATAATTTGATTAGCAAAATCAGTTAGTTCTACTCCCCTTAAATTTGCTAAAAAAGCGGTTATAATGGGCACGTTTTTAGGTGCGTTGACCGTCCCTCTTAGTGGGTGTGGTGCTAAATACGGACTATCCGTTTCCGTCAAGCACATATCAAGTGGTATAAATCTTGCCACGTCTAATAACCCTTTAGCATTCTTAAAGGTTACAGGACCTGCAAACGATATATAAATGCCTAAATCAAGTAGTTGTCTTGCAGTTTCCACACTTCCCGAAAAACAATGCATAACCCCACCGTGATTTAATTTTTGTTTGTTTTCAGTTAATATTTTAAGCATATCTGCCGTTGCGTCTCTACTATGTATACATATCGGCAGTTTAAATTCATTTGCAAATTCTACTTGGCGTATAAAACACTCTTGTTGTTTTTTTTCGTCGTACGGTTTCCAATAATAATCAAGCCCAATTTCCCCTATCGCCAAGCATTTACTATCAGTCGCTAAAGCTTTTAGTTTATCTAACGACTCCTCATTAAAGTCGAGTGCGTCACTCGGGTGAAATCCAACTGCAAAATATATAGATTTATATTTATCCGCAAACGCTTTACCCTTGATGCTAGACTCTAGGTTGCAACCCATATTTATTGCAACTTCAACCCCGCTTAATTGATAATCTTTAACCACCTCGTCGGTGTTTATTAGTCTATCGTCGTCCAAATGACAATGAGTGTCTATAAACATTAAAAAATCTGACTCCCGTCCGCAATGTCATTTTCCGGTGTTAAATATGCTAGCCTGCCGTTTTCGTCCTCCGCGCAAATTATCATACCTTCACTTACAATTCCACAAAGTTTACAAGGCTTTAAGTTGGTTATCATTGCAAGTTTTTTGCCAATTAATTGTTCAGGTGTATATGCATGTGCAATTCCACTTACAACCGTTCTAGTTTCTTCTCCAAGTTTTACGGTGAGCTTTAGCAGTTTTTTACTCTTTTCTACTTTTTCGCATGCTGTAACTAGCGCTACCTTTATTTGCACCTTTGAAAAATCATCGATTTCTATAGTCGGTTTTTCAGAGTGGTCGTGTAATTTAACTTCCTCTTTCTTTTCTTCTTTTACTTCCATCTTCTCTTTCCTTTCTTCTATCATTGCGTTTACTTTTTCCATAATTTTGGCACCATCAAGTCTTGCAAATAATATTTCGGGTGTTTGTGTCACCTTTGCTTCTTTAATAAGCCCGAATTGGTTTAATTTGTCAAACTCTCTAATTGGAATATTGAGCATTGAAGCTACCTTTTTTGCGGTTTCAGGCAAGTATGGCGACAAAAGAGACGTGCCGATTATAATACTTTCAGTTAAATTATAAAGAACAGCTTTAAGTCTATCTTTTTTCGTTTCATCTTTCGCAAGTGCCCACGGCATAGTTTCGTCAATATATTTATTTGCTCTTCTAAATACGGTAAATATCTCAAACAGCGCGTCTGCAACCTTAAACTCGTCCATCTTTGCTTTTACTTTATCGCGCGCAGAAATTACCACCGATTTAAGCTCTTCATCAACTGGCTCTAAAACCTTTGAATCGCTAACTATTCCGCCAAAATATTTATTGCTCATTGCAATGGTACGGCTTACTAAATTGCCGTAAACGTTGGCTAAGTCGCTGTTAATTGTGTCAATTACCGACTCCCATGAAATAAGCCCGTCATTGTCCTGTGGCATTGCGGTTAAAACGTAATATCTGACAGCGTCTTTACCAAAATATTCTACTAAATCATCAGCATAGATAACATTACCTTTAGACTTGCTCATTTTCCCGCCGTCTTGAAGTAACCAGCCGTGTCCATATACTTTTTCGGGCAACGGTATATCTAATGCCATTAAGAATATCGGCCAGTATATAGTATGGAATCTTATTATATCCTTTCCTATAACGTGAACGTTAGCCGGCCAGAGTTTGTTAAACTGTTCACTGTGATTACCTGTAGCATCGTATCCAATTCCGGTAATATAGTTAGTCAAAGCATCAAGCCAAACGTACACAACGTGCTTATTATCAAAATCGACCGGAATACCCCACTTAAAAGTACTTCTTGACACACACAAATCTTGAAGTCCGGGTTTTAAGAAGTTATTTACCATCTCGTTCTTTCTCGATACAGGTGTAATAAACTCGGGATGCTTTTCATAATATTCCATCAAACGGTCAGCGTATTTACTCATTTTGAAAAAATACGCTTCTTCTTGAGATTTTTTCACTTCTCTACCGCAGTCTGGACATTTTCCATCAACTAATTGACTTTCCGTCCAAAAAGATTCACAAGGCGTACAATACCAGCCCTCGTAGGAGCCCTTATAAATGTCGCCTTTATCGTATAACTTTTTAAATATTTTTTGTACTTGTTTCTCATGATATTCATCCGTAGTTCTTATAAACTTATCGTAAGAAACACCAACTAAATCCCAAATATTTTTTATAACTGATGCAACTCCATCTACAAACTGTTTGGGCGAAACGCCTGCTTGACCTGCTTTTTCTTCTATCTTTTGACCGTGCTCATCAGTTCCCGTTTGGAAAAACACGTCGTATCCTTCATATCTTTTAAAACGCGCTAAACTATCCGCTAATATGGCTTCATAGGTATTTCCTATATGCGGTTTCCCTGAAGTGTAGGCTATTGCTGTCGTTATATAATATTTCCCTTTCATGCTCTCTCCTTAAATAAAAAGGTTATTTTATTAGTCCTTTACTTTATCGCAAATGCGGTAAAGCCTTATATTATTTTAGCATATTTTTTTCGCATATTCAAGGATAATTCGGCATAAAGTTTTATTATGAACGTAATTTTTGGCTTTATTACCCTGCTTTCCATGATAATACTACTTTTTGTCAACCCAAACGGTATATTGAACGCTATGTTATCGGGAGGACAAAAAGCACTTGACCTTACACTAAAAATGGTAGTTGTGTATGCCGTTTGGATGGGTGTATTTGAACTTTTAGAAAGAACAGGTATATCAAAAAAATTTGCAAAAGCTCTCACTCCACTTAATAAATTTCTTTTTGGTTCACTCCCTGAAAAAGCGAACGACTATATGTCACTTAATATCTCTGCAAACATTTTGGGTATGAGTGGAGCCACCACGCCTATGGGTATAAAATCTATTAATGAACTAGAAAAACACCCAAACACCGAGTACGCTATTATCATGTTTTTCGTCATCAACGCAACTAGTATTCAATTAATTCCCTCCTCGGTTTTGGCACTAAGAACCTCTTTAGGCTCAGCTTCCCCCTCTGATATAATATTGCCCACTGTCCTCGCCACCTTATTGTCTACTTTAATAGGTGTATTTTTAGTAAAAATTTTTGTAAAAAAGTCTAGATAATGTCAGTTTATTTAATACCTTTATTATTTATTCTAATATTTGCATTCGCTATCTTCAAAAAGGTCAAGCCATATGAGTCCTTTACTTTTGGCGCAAAATCCGCGATTCCTTTTGCGTTAAGCATATTTCCATATCTTGTAAGCATTTTCGTGTTGACAGAATTGTTTGAAGCGAGCGGTCTTTCAACAGCTCTTTCAAAGTTTTTATCTCCCTTTTTTAATCTACTTGGTATACCAACAGAACTCACAAAATTAGTGCTAATAAAGCCCTTTTCTGGTAACGGTGCACTTGCTATTTTGACTGATATATATAACACATACGGCGTGGACAGTTATTTATCAAGATGTGCGTCTGTTATTTATGGCAGTAGTGAAACGGTTTTTTACGTTGCTGCGGTTTATTTTGCTGGCGCAAAAACGAAAAAATTAACTTTGCCGATTATTATTTCGCTAATAGCTTCATTCGCCTCTTGCGTCTTTGCGTGTTTTATTTGTCTTATAATGTAAAAACCACTCTTGCGAGTGGTTTTCTTTATTTATAATATTTAAAACGACTTAATATTAAGCTTTTTTGCTTCTATCTTCCATTACGAGTTTATTTATAATTTCATTTATATCCATTACGCCTAAATCGCCGTCTTTACGACTTCTGACAGACACCTTGTTTTCCTCTTTCTCTTTATCACCAACAATGAACATATAAGGAACTTTTTCAAGCTGTGCTTCTCTAATTTTATAACCTATTTTTTCGTTACGGTTATCAACCTCTGCCCTCAAGCCGAACTTTTTAAGTTCTTCAACGATTTCACTTGCATATTCTGCCGTTCTTTCAGTTAAACTCATAACCTTAACTTGAACGGGACAAATCCAGAATGGGAAAGCCCCTGCATATTTTTCTATTAAAAGCGCGAGCGTTCTTTCGTAACATCCGATTGAACTTCTGTGTATTACGAACGGATATTGCTTTGTGCCGTTTTCATCAATATAAGTCATTTCAAAACTATGCGCCGCCGCAAAGTCAAGCTGAATGGTAATAAGCGTATCTTCTTTGCCGTAAACGTTCTTAATTTGAACGTCTAGCTTTGGGCCGTAGAATGCCGCTTCGTCATCAGCCTCAACGTAAGAAATACCTATACTGTCAAGTATCTTCTTCATGAGCGCTTCTGTTTCATTCCACGCTTTGTCGTTATCTATATACTTGCTCTTGTTTGATTTTCCTCTCTTACTAAAACGGAAGGTAACGTCCTCTCTCATCCCTAAGCAATCAAGGAAATAGTAGCTAAGTTCTAAGCAACGCTTGAATTCTTCTTCTATTTGTTCGGGCGTACACACGATATGACCATCGGATAGCGTAAACTGTCTTACGCGGATAAGTCCGTGCATTTCCCCGCTCGCTTCTTTTCTAAATAATGTTGCTGTTTCACTGTAACGGCAAGGTAAATCTCTATAACTCTTAAGTCCGTTTTTATAAATTTGGTATTGGAAAGGACAGGTCATAGGACGGAGCGCTAGCGCCTCAGGAGAATTCTCATCACCGATAATAAACATTTTATCTCTATAATGGTCCCAATGCCCTGAAATACGATAAAGGTCGTTCTTTGCCATATACGGAGTTTTAGTTATCATAAAACCACGCTTTTCTTCTTCGTCCTCAACAAATCTAGAAAGCACTTGCATTATTTTAGCGCCTTTAGGAGCTAAAATAGGCAAACCTTGCCCAACAACTTCCTCAGTTAAAAATATTCCAAGTTCTCTTCCGAGCTTATTGTGGTCGCGCTTTTTAGCTTCTTCTAACGCTTCTAGATATTCGTCAAGTTCACTCTTTTTTGCAAAAGCTGTTCCGTAAATACGGGTAAGCATCTTATTCTTTTCATCGCCACGCCAGTAAGCACCGGTAACCGAGGTCAACTTAAACGCTTTGATTTTACCAGTTGAAGGTAAGTGCGGACCACGACATAAATCCATAAAGTCGCCTTGCTTGTAGCAAGAAATTTCACTTCCTGTAGGTAAATCGTTTATTAGTTCGACCTTATAAGGCTCTGAAAAATCCTTAAATATTTTAACAGCGTCCTTTTTGGAATAAACCAAGCGTTCAATAGGCAAATCACTCTTAATGATATTTTTCATTTCATTTTCGATTTTAACCAAGTCTTGCTGAGTGATAGGCGTTTTAAATTCAATATCGTAATAAAACCCGTTTTCTATCGTGGGGCCAATTGCAAGCTTACTTGTTGGGAAAATATTTTTAACCGCTTGCGCAAGAACGTGCGAAGCTGTATGACGATATACTTGCAATCCTTCTTTATCTTTTAAGGTTATAATTTGTAATTCACAGTCGTTTTTAATAACAAAAGACAAATCTACTAAATTACCGTCAACTGCACCGCAAACGGCATTTCTTAATAACCCCTCTGATATTTGACCTGCAACTTCTGCGACGGTCACCGCGTTTTCAAACTCTAAAAACGAACCGTCTTTAAGCGTAACTTTCATGCTCATTCCTCCTATAATAAAAAATCCCTAGACACATGTCTAAGGACGAAATAATTTCCGTGTTTCCACCTTAATTGCCGTATAAATACAGCCACTCTTTCCGTTTAAAGTAACGGCGCACTCGACTCTAACACCGGTGGTTTCACTTCCTCTTGCTCATTCGGGTTTTCACCAGCCACCCGCTCTCTAAAAATCACAAAAGTGCTACTTGTCCGTTGCCTATCAAGTCATTCAATTATATATATAATAAATCATAAACAGTTTTTTGTCAACCATTTAATTAAGGTATCCGCTCGAAAATATTATTTTATCGTTGTAATACTCTTTTAAATAATATTCGTCCTCTTTTGGAATCTCCCCTGAAAGTTCCACTTCTCCGCAGTTGCTAAGCAAAACTTCTCGAATTACGTTTGCCCCCTCGCCTCCTAACAGCGTACATCTTTTTAATCTTCTATAATGACTGTCGTATACTCTTCCGTCGTCTACGTATACTCTTTTTTTCTTATTTTCTAAAAGGTAAGTTATGAATTCTTTAAGCTGTGTAGTCAAAAAACAATCGGGAATACAGCCAACCACGTCCTCCCACTTTTTTTTGAGCGCTTTTAATCTAAAATTAAATATTCCATCTATTGCTATCTCACTATAACCTTTTATTCTGTCGTAAGTATACCTCTTATCGTCTTCAAGGTCTGCCGCTATCAAACTAGTTAAAAGTATTTCCTTTTCTAGTTTCGACAACCCTCCAACGCTAAGACATTTTTTAAAATAATCATACTTATATTTTATCGTTATTATTTCTGCTACCTTATCTGCTATTTCAGTGCGTATTATGTCTTTATATTCTTCAGGACAATTTATAATCAATACAACTCTATCGTCAAATGATTTTAATCTAGATGAGCATCCAGCGTGCGAAAACAGTTCGCTACTAGACGTTTGAACGTATAAAAGTCCGTCTTCATTTTGTTTGTTTTCAGTTACTATTATACTCGTCATATCTTTTAGTTTACGCTCCGAAATAATTTTTATTTACTTCAATCACTACTTCTCTTTGCAAATTTTTATATCCTTTATATTTTCGGGGTTTTTTTAAGCGCATAAAACTTCGGTATAAATACTTATATATTTCAGATACAAGCACTATGCTAGATGACATTGCAAGCGTTTTAATCCAACTTATTAAACTCAAAGAATTTATTTCAAACAGCGACGGACATCCCTGTACAATTAAAAGATGAAGTATAAATACCGCTAAAAAGGTAAACACCATAATTTTATTCTTTCCAATACTGCTGAATATACTTCCTGAACCTAATTCCCGACTATTAAAGGCGTTAAATAACTGAAACAATATAAACATAGAAAATACCGCTCCCGCAAACTCAGTAGTAGGTATTTGTAAAAAATTTGTAAAATATTGCGCAAGCATAATTCCACCAATATACATTCCGTTAAACAATATCCTCAGTAACATTTTAAAATCCACGAGTCCGTCCGTACGCTTAACCGGTTTTAAGTTCATCAATTTACCGCTCGCGCTCTCTAGCCCTAGCGTTAAGGCGGGAGGTCCATCCATTATCACGTTAATCCACAACAGTTGTAGTGTGTTAAATGGAGATTGAACACCGATTATTGCGCACACTGTGATAAAAAGTAACGCAGATAAGTTGACCGATAACTGAAAAAGAATAAATCTTTGCAAATTTTTATATACGTTCCTACCAAAAGATATGGCTTTTACTACCGTTATAAAACTGTCGTCTAAAAGCACCACGTCCGCCGCCTCTTTAGTTATCTCCGTCCCGCTAATCCCCATAGCTATTCCTACGTCTGCATGTTTAATCGCCGGGGCATCGTTTATTCCATCCCCTGTAACGGCAACCACTTCCCCCATGCTTTTAAGCGCGCGCACCACTCTTAATTTTACTGATGGTGTACTTCTAGCAATTACAGTTAGTTTTTTTAACGCTGAACTAAATTTTTCATCATCTAACTTATCCAATTCAACAGCACTTATTACTGAAGCGTCGCTGTCAATCAAGTTTAATTCTTTAGCAATTGCCCTTGCTGTTTCTGCATTGTCGCCAGTTAAAATTTTTACCTTTATACCCGCCTTAAAACATTCGTTTACCGCACGTTTTACGTCCTTTCTCACGGGGTCGAAAAGAGCTACAAAACCATCAAAATTAAATTTTTGTTCTTCATTTACATCCATTTCACCACTAAAGTCTACGTGTGCAAAACAAAGCACTCGCCTCGCTTTCTGTTGATGAGTAAGAATATCGCTTAAAATTTTATTCTTTTGTCCTTCGGTAATTTTACATAAAGACAAAACTTTTTCAGGTGCTCCCTTTATTAACTTTCTCTTTACACCCCCTACATCAATAGTAGTTGCCATATACTTTTTATCACTTGAAAAAGATTCTCTATCTAAAACTTTATATTTGTTTCTATAATCTAAATAACTTTCTTTTCGATTACTTTGCGAAAATGCGATTATAAGCGCCCCCTCTGTTGCGCTACCGCTTATTTCATTCATACCTTTTTTAAACTTTACGTCTGCCGTGGAATTGCACACAAAGTTTTGTAATAAATATTCTTCTGTTATTCTATCAGGCGTAACACAGTATTGATTCTTACAAATACTTACAACTTTCATTTTATTTTCAGTCAAAGTTCCTGTTTTATCAGAACAAATAACGCTTACTGCGCCAGCCGTTTCGGTTGCGGTAATTTTTTTTATGAGCGCGTTCTCTTTTGCTAATTTTATCATGTTTAACGCTAAAGAAATTGCAACTATAGTTGGAAGCCCCTCGGGTACTGCCGCAACGATTAAAATAATACACGAGACAAATGCGTTTTGTACGCCGTCAAAATCAAGCCCACCACTTAAATAAAGCCTAAGTATTGTCAATATAAAAACTATTATTGCACTGATTGCACCTATTATCGTTATGGTTTTGCCTAATTTGGCAAGCTTATTTTGTAAAGGAGATTTGTTTGTGTTATCGCCAAGTTCTTTTGCAATTTGTCCTATTTCCGTACGATTTCCTACGGCTGTAACCAGCATTTTACCACTTCCACCCGTAACAAATGTTCCCGAATAAACACAGTTTATGCGTTCTGCAAGTGGTGTTTTTGCGTCGAGTATTATATTACTGTCTTTTTCCACCGCATGACTTTCACCTGTTAATGTAGATTCATCTATAGTTAATGAATTACTTTCTAAAAGTCTGCCGTCGGCAACTATTTTATCGCCAACGTCTAAAAGCAAGACGTCTCCCACCGCAACGTCGGTTTGAGATAAAATGATTATCTTGCCGTTTCGAACTGCCCTAACTGAAATATTATCGTAAATCTTAGTTAGCGCGTTAAACGCACGCTCTGAGCTCCCCTCCATAATTAGTGTTATAGATACTGACAAAATTATTGCTAATAAAATCCCTAAACATTCCAAAAAATCCCCATTGCCAGTCTTTAAAAACTTCCCTAATTCTGTTCCTAATGCAAGAACAAATCCGAAAAGTAAAATAATTAACATTGGCTCTTTAAAAGCGTCGAAAAATTTTTGCAAAAACGAGCGTTTCTTCCCTTTTTCTATTACGTTTTTTCCGTAATTTTTTATGCTTTTATATAGCGAATCAGATAAAAGCCCCGTATTTACGTCACTCGACAATTCTTTTACTGATAGTTGTATAGTTTTATCGTGAAAAGCCATATACACCTCCGCTCCGTTATATTAAAAATATGCAAAAAAAATTAAATATATGATTTTAGTTGGACAAAGCTTTCATTTTATGTTAAACTATTCTTGTAAAATGTAGTGAGGTTTTAACTTATGAAAAAATATTATGAAGTTGACATCAAAGGCTACGTTGAAAAACTACCGGTTATTCCGCTTCCTAGCGGTATAAATATCGCGTTTTTTAACCTGCACGGCAATCCCGCACTTACAGAGCATTGCGGTAAAGAACTTGCTAAATTAGTTGGCGACAGCGAAGTGCTTTTAACTGCTGAATCAAAAGGGCTACAACTTACACACGTTGTTGCAAGAGAACTCAACATGCCTTTATATGCTGTAGCTAGAAAAAGTAAAAAACTTTACATGCAAGACGGCGTTTGTGTCTCATACGGCACGTCAATTACTACCGGTAAAAAACAAGAATTTTATTTATCTAAGCACGACGTTGAGTTAATACGAGGAAAAAAAGTTGCTATTATTGACGACGTTATTTCGACCGGTGAGAGTGAACGCGGTTTAGAAAACTTAGTAGACGTCGCTGGAGGAATAATTCATAAAAAACTTTTCGTTCTCGCAGAAGGCGATGCTAAATTGCGCCAAGATATTGGTTATCTTGCATCTATTCCCTTACTATAACAAAAGAAAAATCGTCGTGATAAACGACGATTTCTTGTTTAAAAGAGCAAAACGCCGAAAAATCGACGCCCTGCCCTAGGAAAAAGTTTATTGAGAGTGTAATCAATTTATGGAAAGCTTTTAACTTTCTACGTCTAAATATTACCAATCAAAACTTAAAAAAATCTTGAAAAATTTATTTTTAAAAAAATTTTTTTAATTTTAAAGAAAAATTCAATTAACATTTGTTATTATTTAATTATGAAAATTCTTATTATAGATGATGAAAAACAACTTACGGACGCTTTAAGCGTTATTTTAAGAAAAAACAATTTTTCCGTTGATGTAGCTAATAACGGAGAAGATGGTCTTGACATGGCTCTTTCCGGAATTTACGATCTCATTGTGCTTGATATAATGATGCCGAAAATAGACGGGCTCACCTTACTTAAAAGCCTTAGAGAAAATAAATACAGCACTCCTGTTTTAATGCTGAGTGCTAAATCTGAAATTTCAGATAAAATTGAAGGGCTTAATCTCGGAGCGGACGATTATTTAACTAAACCCTTTTCTACCGATGAACTTATTGCACGCATTAAAGCTCTTTTACGTAGAAAAGATACTTTTACAGGCGACGTTTTATCTTTCGGAGATATACTACTTAATCGTGATACAATTGAACTTGAATGTAATAATACACGCATCCCTCTCGGTAAAAAAGAATTTCAAATACTTGAAATGCTCATTTTAAATCAAGGTAAAAGCATTGACAAAGATAGATTTATAGAAAAAATTTGGGGTTACGACACCAATGCGGAATATAATACCATTGAGGTTTACGTTTCTTTCTTGCGCAAAAAACTCGCTTTGATTAAATCTAAAACAGAAATAAAATCTATACGCGGTATAGGTTATACAATAGGTATGTCTAATGATTAAAAAGGCACAAATTAAATTCATTTGTTTAACAATGTCCATTCTTTTGGGTGTTTTTGGCGTATTATTTTTAACGACTGCGTTAATTTCTAACGCTTCAAGTGAGAAAAATATTGAAAATTCCCTAGATACAACTGTTAAAAATTATCTATATTTGGACGATACAAACGTTTATAAATCTGTTCTAGTTAAAATTTTTTTTAACACTGATACTAACAAATACGAAACTATTATATTAGGTAGGGACAATAAGTATTTTACAGAAGAGCAAGCAAACCGACTTATTAATCAAGCAATCAATAGCAACTATAACAAAGGAAAAATAGATAAATATTGTTACAAAAATTATGAACTTAAACACACTTATTTTCTAGTACTAACCGATGCAAGTGATATTTATTCGTTACACTCAGCGTCTCTTTTAAAAACTTTCATGGCGCTTTCTGTCGCCTTCGTGGTTCTGTTCTTTATCGTTTACGGACTATCTTTTAAAATATTTAAGCCTATTCAAGATGCTTTTTCTAGCCAAAAGCGGTTTATCTCTAATGCAAGCCACGAACTTAAAACGCCTATTGCCATAATTTCCGCTAACGCTGACGTACTTAAACAGGATAATAGTCCGCAATGGATTGATAATATTAAATCGCAAACCACAAGAATGGACAGTTTAATCAACGATATGCTTTCTTTAACCAAAATGGAAGAAGGCATTACAAAACCAAAGATAGAAAACTTCTGTCTTTCAGAAGAAATCTTAAACGCTACTCTTCCGTTTGACGCTTTAGCTTTTGAAAGAAAAAAACGACTTTTAATCAACGTTGAACCTAATATTTACTATTCGGGAGACAAGACTTTTGTTAATCAAATCGTTAATATTTTACTTGACAACGCTATAAAACACTCTGACGAACAAGGCGAAATCTTTTTAGAACTTAAAAAAGAAAAAAATAAGAACGTGCTGACCGTTTTTAATACAGGTAGCGACGTTCCTATGGAGCAATCTAATAAAATATTTGAAAGATTTTACCGTTCGGATTCTTCCCGCTCTAGAGAAACGGGCGGTAGCGGGCTCGGACTTGCTATTGCCAAAGGTATTGCCGATTTAAATAAATGGAAAATTCAAGCGATTTCTATTAAAGGCGAATCTATGACTATTATAGTTACCTTTTAACGCATGATATTATTTAGTGTAAAGCCTAACTCTTCTATAACTTTTTTAATTTTTTCATTATCGACGCTATCCATAAGTGAAAGCGTCGCTTTTTTATTTTCTAAATCCACTTTAACATTAACTACGCCTTTTATTTTACTTAAAGCATCGCTAACCTTTTTAGCGCAGTGATTACAATGCATTCCGTCGATATAGGCGGTTATAACCTCTTTTACTTTTTGCTCTTTTATTTTTTCTTTTCTCTTGGAAATTCTAAGTGCGTTCGTTACGACGAAAAGCGAACTTAACGACATCATAATAGACGCTATCATCGGCGTTAAAGTTACCCCTAAAAAAGCGAGTGCACCGCCTGCTATAGGTATTCCAATAACGTTATAAAAGAATGCCCAAAACAAATTTTCCTCTATTATCTTAAAAGTCTTTTTGCTCAAATCTATAGTCTTTTTTATAGCGGTTAATGAGCCGTTTGCAATAACAATATCCGAACTGTCAATTGCAATATCCGTACCCGTGCCTATCGCAATTCCTATATCCGCACTCTTTAATGCTGGGCTATCGTTAATTCCGTCCCCGACCATTGCGGTAAAATAGCCTTGCTTTTTATATTTTTCAACTATTAAATATTTATCTTCAGGTAAAACTTCATAAGAATATTCTTCTATCCCCACCTGATTTGCAATACTTTTTGCAGTATCCAAATTATCCCCCGTTATCATAACGGTCTTAATCCCCTGCTCTTTTAGTTCTTGTATTGCAATTTTGCTATCTTTTTTCACCTTATCTGCTACAGCAAAAATTGATATAAGTTGATAGTCGTCTGCAAAGTATAAAATGGTTTTCCCGTCAAATTTAAGAAGGTTTTCTAAATTTATTGTGCTCGGTAAAATTTTCTTGTTACCTAAGTAATATTTTACACCGTCAACCGTGCCCTTAATCCCCTTCCCCGTTAAATATTCGTACTCTAAAACCGTCTTATTAGTATCCCCACAATAATCGATTATGCTTTGGGATAGCGGGTGGTTTGACTTATTTTCAAGCGCTGATATTATCGGAAAAAGCGTTTCGTTAGATTCGCCCGTATAGTTAATATAATCGGTAACGCTCGGCTTTCCTTCGGTTATAGTTGCCGTTTTATCTAAAAGCACGCAGTTTAATTTATGGGCAAATTGTAAACTTTCAGCATTTTTAAATAAAATACCGTCGGTTGCACCCCTGCCTGTTCCTGCCATTACCGCAACGGGGGTTGCAAGCCCCAACGCACACGGGCAAGATATTACAAGCACGGATATTCCGTAATTAAATGCAGTATATAAATCCTTACTAATAATTAGCCAAACAACAAAGGTTAAAATAGCGATTGAAGTTACCACAGGAACGAATACCCCTGAAACTTTATCCGCGAACTTTTGCACGGGCGCTTTGCTTGCCCCTGCTTTTTTTACGATTTCGACTATCTTATTAAATAGAGTACTTTCCCCAACCTGTTCGGCTTTTACTAATATATATCCATCGGTTAAAATACTACCCGATTGCACTTTATCGTTTACGCCTATTTCTTCGGGCAAACTCTCGCCAGTAATTGCCGATTTATCAACTCCTGCTTGACCATTAGTTACCACTCCGTCAATGGGTGCATAATCCCCTGCTCGGAGCAAAACAACGTCCCCAACTGTAATTTCGCTAGTCAATACTGTCGTTTCCTTTCCGTCCTTAATTACAGTTGCGGTTTTTGGTAAAAGTTTACTTAGTTTATCTATTTCATCGCCCGTCTTAATTTTTGAAAGTTCTTCTAACCATTTACCCAAATTAACTAGCGTTACAACCATTGCAGAGCCCTCAAAAAAGGTGTGCGCAGGGTCTACTATTTTGAATAGTAGCATGACTGTAACGACAATGCTGTAAATATATGCGGAAATTGAACCTAAAGATACGAGTGTATCCATATTAGGTGAACGGTGGATTACCGCTTTTGTTCCGCTAATAAAAAAGTGCTTATTTATTATCAGAATTACCGTTGCTAAAAGAAACTGAATTATAAAGTTAATTTTTTTGTCGGGCAAAGGTAAATTAAGCATTCCGCCCATGCAAAAATACATTAGTGGTAAAAGTAATAAAAGGGAAATAAAAAACCGATTTTTAAGTTTCTTTGCGTCGGCAAATTTATCTTCCTTTTTATGCCCATAAACGCTTGCGTTATAACCCAAACTTTCAACTATCGCAATAATTTTTTCGGTTGAAGTTACGTTTTCATCAAAATTTACGGTCATCGTCTTTTCTATTAAGGATACGTTTACTTCGTTTATTCCGCTACTCTTTTTTAAGTTTCTCTCTATCCCAGAAGTACAGGCAGAGCAAGTCATTCCACCGACTGAAAATTTCTTTATCATTTTTTCTCCTTTTAGGTATTTTAGCACAACCGAACTAATTTTTCAAGTAAAATAATAGTCAAGCCACGCATATTAAACGTGCGTGGCTTAACCTTAGGAATTATTAAAATTTGTTTGTATTATCTTCTTTATTTGAATTACACGAATGACAACCTGAACAACTTTTGCAGTCACACCCGCAAGAAGTTTTCCCTTGTTTTTTATTTATAATGGATTTTAATATAACTCCAACAACCACTATTACACTTGCTATTATAACAATTATTTCAATCGGTTCCATATTTATTTCTCTTTTTTTACACTTTTTTTATTAATTGTCTTTATAGTTAAAA
>JAZNMA010000133.1:0-2369 GCA_045579345.1 Christensenellaceae bacterium
CTTTTGATTCTAGATTTGACGAAATTATAAAAGCACTGCCTGAGCAGTTTTTTCTAAACTGCGCAATTTTAATAGGCACAAGCATTATTATAATTTCGTTAAGTATTATTATCGCTAGCCTACTAGTTCGCAAAAAAAAGATGAAATTTAAAAAAAGTATTGACACAAAATAAAAACTGTTATATAGTTTTAATATATTAAATATATCACGGTTAATAATACCGTGATTTTTTTATAAATTTTACAAAAGGAGAAACACAAATGAGAATTAGGAAAAATTTAATACTATCTCTCTCTGCGCTACTTATTGCGATTCTTTGTTTCATTTTCGTTCCAATGTTTTGGAAAGACACTAGCGCAGTCGGCACAATTTTTGCACTTTTACCGCCCGTTATCGCGATTGTGCTTGCATTAATTACTAAGGAAGTTTACTCTTCTCTATTTATAGGTATCCTTTCAGGCGCGTTGCTGTATAGCAAGTTCGATTTCCTTACCACTATCGACACTACAGTTGAAGCGTTTACCGCTAATATCGGTGATTCGTACCATATGGGTATTCTTATCTTCTTGGTTATACTCGGTATGTTGGTTGTTTTAATGAACAGGGCTGGTGGCTCTCACGCATACGGTGAATGGGCTGTTAAAAGAATTAAAACTCGTAAAGGCGCACTCCTTTCTACTTTCGGTTTGGGTTGTCTTATCTTTATTGACGACTATTTTAACTGCCTAACCGTTGGTAATATTATGCGCCCAGTTACCGATAAGCATAGAATTAGCCGTGCTAAACTTGCTTATATTATCGACGCAACCGCAGCGCCTATTTGTATTATCGCACCCGTTTCTTCTTGGGCGGCTGCTGTTTCAACTTATATCAAAAACCCTGACGTTAGTGGGTTTACTATTTTCTTACAAAGTATTCCGTTTAACTTCTACGCCATTTTAACAATCGTTATGGTTATCGGTATTACTCTTATGAATATAGACTTTGGCGCAATGAAAAAACACGAAGATAACGCTCGTGATTTCTGCGACCTTTTCACCGAAGGCGACCGTCCTTATGCCACTAATGAAAAAGCACCGCCCGCTAAGGGTAAATTGATTGACCTTATCGTTCCCGTTGCTGTGCTTATCGTTAGTTGTATACTTGGCATGATGTACTCTGGTGGAATTTTAGACGGTGCTGGATTTATCGGTTCGTTTGAAAATAGTGATGCTTCTGTCGGATTAGTTATCGGCTCCGGTTTAACAATTATCTTTACAGTTTTCTTCTATATCGCAAGAGAAGTTCTTTCATTTAAAGATATTATGGACTGTTGTGCTGAGGGCTTTAAGGCCATGGTTCCCGCAATCTTAATCCTCTGCTTTGCTTGGACACTTTGCGACCTTTCAACAACTTATCTTGAAGCATCTGAATTAGTTAGAGGATTTATCACTAATCAACAATTAAGCTACTTCTTGCCAGCAATCCTTTTCTTACTCTCACTTGCAATTGCTTTCTCGACGGGTACAAGCTGGGGTACTTTTGGATTAATTCTTGGAATTATCGTTCCTCTCTCTGGACCGATTCCAAATACCTTGTTAGTAGCAATTTCTGCTAGTATGGCTGGTGCTGTTTGCGGTGACCACATCTCTCCAATTTCCGATACTACGATAATGGCAAGTGCTGGTGCGCAAAGCAACCACCTTAACCACGTTAAAACGCAAATTCCTTACGCTTTAGTCGTTGCTGGAGTATCTTTCGTTTGCTATGTAATTGCAGGTTTTGTTCCTTATTGGTACGTAATGTTACCGCTTAGCATCGCTTTGATGGTTACAACATTGTTTATTCTTAAAAAGGTATTAAAAAACCAAAACAAACCCGCTGACCAATCAGTTGCGAAAGAATAATTAAATAAAAATTTAAAGGCGGTTTGCAAATTGCAAACCGCTTTTTTTAACTTAATTGAGATTTAACTTTTGAAAATTTACTTTTTTGTTCAGTAAGAGTCTCTTCGGGTGCGCTTTCTACCTTATAGTAGCCGTGTTCTGTCATTTCAAAAAAGACTTTTATCTGGTCGTCGGTTGCCTCGTTCCAATGTTCACAAACAAGCGTTCTAAATCCGTTCGACACGCCTTCGGTCATAGCGGTTGAGTAGATTTTAACTAAACTTTTTTCTAAATTTAACATGTCTTGAAGTGAATCTTTTTCATTTAAAGTTATATCTGCTTTATAATTATTCATAATTTCTCCCCCCTTATAACAAATCAAAAAGTGCGTTAAAACGCTTTTCGTGATGGTCTGCAATCTTGCTAAATTCTTCAGCAAGCTGTTTATCGGTTAAAATTCTTGAATATAATCGTGCTTTTTTACAAGCAGACTCTTCCATCGT
>JAZNMA010000134.1:0-26142 GCA_045579345.1 Christensenellaceae bacterium
AAAAAAATTAATAACAAATATCAATAATACATTCCTAGAGTTGAGCAGGTGCTAGCAATTATAATTATGTATAAAAGCATGCAAGCGCCAAAACTAATTGCAAATGCTATTCCCCAGCCTTGTATAAAAGTTTTTCTTTCATAACTGTTTGTTGGATATAAACAAATACCTATAATCAACCCGATTAAACCAAGAAAAATTCCTAATAATACGCCTAAAGTTTTTTTAGATTCGCCCGATAATTCTTCAACAGGATTAGCGTTGCCGGTAGCACAGCCACAGTGAATGCAGATAGCCGCCTTGTCATTAATTTCTTTGCCACAATTTTTACAGAACATAATTTTTTCTCCTATGTAAGTTTTATAGACTTATTATATTCTCAATATTTGAGAATGTCAAGTAAAAATCTCAATTTTTGATAAACTATTTATTGAAAGAGGGGTTGATATGGGGTTTTCGGAGAATTTAAAGGGGATAAGAAGAGAGCAAAAGTTGGGGCAACGAGAATTAGCTGAAAAAATAAACGTTTCAGTAAAGACCGTGTCGCACTGGGAGACGGGATATACAGAGCCGTCAATAAGCCAATTAATTATTTTAGCGAATTTTTTTGACGTAACTATCGACGAATTGGTTGATAGAAAATAAATAAAATAAAAAAAGCGCCACGAAAGGTTTAGCCTTTCGTGGCGCATTTAATATTACAAGATAGTCGATAAGCCGAGTTCTGTCGTGTACGGTCATTTATCTACGAATAACGTTACCGTTATCCCCCAGCGATATTTGTTAAACCGTTTTGGTGAAACTCCCTAGTAAAACGGTTTGTCAATCTTGCGTCGGGTGGGGTTTACATATGCCCCGTGCGTTACCGCAAGGGCGGTGCGCTCTTACCACACCTTTTCATCCTTACCAAAATTTTGGCGGTTGTTTTCTGTTGCACTTTCCTTAAAGTCGCCTCCACCGGGATTTCTCCGGCACCCTGTTTCTAAAACGCTCGGACTTTCCTCATTGACAGGCTCGCCCTGTCCCCGCGACCGTATAACTATCTTATAACGCACCATATTATACAACAAAACTTTAATCTTGTCAACAGCGGAAAATAAAAAGACGCTTAAAAACAATCGTTTTAACCGTCTTTTCATTCTTTGCTTTCTATTTAACGGTTAAAACCGAAAAATTAGGAAGTCTTTTGATTTTGTTACGAATTATCGTAACTTCTTTTAAGGTTCTTGAAATTTATGATTTCAAGTTAAAGGTCATCGGCATCCTGCACGGGTTTTTCATACTTGTCGTAAGCATCTACCCCCGTATATGAACCGAATGCATCAAAACTGCTTTTATAACTTAAACTGTTATTATTTACAATTCTTTGTGCTATCGTTCTGGCTTTTGCCGGTAGTCTTAGTCTTCTTTTTACTTTTCATAATTTCCCCCTTGAAAGTATTATGTGCAGGAAATGATAGCATATACAAAAAAACCGCATTTTTTTGCGGTTTTTATATGCTAATTTTTGGTATTTTATTTTACACCGATTCTAGTTGCCCTAGCGTTTCCTGACAAAATATCCTTAATTGAATATTTTGCAGAAGCGATAATGACTTTCGTGCCGATTTTTACTGCATTTTTAACGTACTCTAATTTTGCTTTAGCTCCGTTTGCGCCAACCCTCGATGCGCCGTTACAGTAATTTTCACATTCGGTGATATTGTCTAGAACTTCGTAAACGTCCTTTCCACTGATTTCTTCTATTAAAGTATCGGGGTTTTTGCTGTCCTTATAAATTCCGTCCGCACTTGTTAAAATAAGCAAAGTCTTTGCTTTAACTAAGCAAGCGATTTGAGAAGCAGTTTCGTCGTTATCCACGCACTCCACTACGTCTAAATTTTTACTCTTTAAAGATTGAATTTCAAAACGGCGACATTCTTCCGTGCTTATTGCGTCATTGTAGTTGACTATTGGGATAGCATTTTGCTCCTTAGCGCGAACGAGCATTGCTTTAAGATGTTCTCTTTTTTGAGGGTCGTTAAAGTGCTGATGCTCAACTAAAACCTGTCTTATTGAATACTTGCTGTCCACGTACTGACGATAAGTCGACATCAAGATAGATTGACCTTGTGCAGAATAGTCTGTCTTTACGTCCTCGGGATTGCCGTCTAGTTCTTTGCCGTTACGCTTTATATAATCAAGCCTACCCGTTTCAACGGCACCGCTCGTTACCCATATAAATCCAGGCTTAAATTCTGATGATAAGCGCGCGATTAGAGTATAATCCAAAATATTATTTTCTTTGTTTATCAGCGCCATTGAGCCGATTTTTCCGACTAATTCAATATCAAAGTTCATTTTTTCTCCTGTAAAATTAACTATTTAAGCTTATTATATAATAATTCAATAAAATATACAAGCGTTTAGATAGTTATATTAGAAAGTTTGAAAAGTGCCGTTTTATATATTTGATACATGTTTTCAATTTCGGCAAGGCTTACGTTTTCGTTTGAATTATGTATCCTAAAATCTCTTTTTTTGTTATCGGGCCCGAACGAGCAACCTTTCTTGAACGCTCTTGCAAAGGTACTCCCGCACATGCTCATGGGTTTTGCATTAGCTTCGCCCGTTACTTCCTTGTACGCGCTAAGGAGCGCGGAAACAAACCATCCCTCTTTTTCTACCATTACCGGCGGATGAGTGTCAATTATCCTATATTCTATATTAAACGAATTGAGCACGGGCAATAAATCATCAATATCGAACGGAGCGGGGACCCTCACGTCTGCTGAAAGATAGGTCTTATCGCCCGCTTTTCTTATTATATTAGGTGAAAGCGTTATATTTCCCTGCTCGTTTTGCATTTTAAAAACCCCTGCTTTATCATTAAAGAGGTATTCAATAATGCTAGTTAAATCTTCGCCCGAATCACGCAGAAAGCAGAGTAGTGGCAGGAATGCGTTCTTGCCTAGATGTGGTGTCGAGCCGTGTGCCGCCACCCCGAAAGAAGTAATAATATCATCCTTTACTGAAAGGTTATATTTCTTTATTAAATCATAATCAATTTTTCCTAATGCCTTGCAAGAAGCGAGCGCGCAGACAGCGTTTATTGCGATTCCGCCCGAAAGCTCTTTGAAATTTTTAAGTTCTGGCAGTAAAAATTGAACTTCAAACACGCCTTTTTCCGCATAAGATAAAGGAAACATGCCGTCGGGCGAAAAGCCGTAATCGGGCAGAGTGGTTTTTGTTTGTAGATATTCTATATCTTTCCAGCCACTTTCTTCATTACAGCCTACAAAGAAACGGAACTTGCAGTTAGGTTTAATTCCACTATCCTTTAGTTCTTTAAGAGCATAAAGACATAAAAGCGTGGGTCCTTTATCGTCCGAGACCCCTCTTCCGTACAGTATATCGTCTACTTGTGTTAGTACAAAGGGTGGCGTTTGCCAGTCCGTTCCTGCTGGAACAATATCCAAATGCCCGATTAAACCTATTTCTTGTTCACCCTCGCCAAAAATTATTTCTCCGATATAATTGTCATAATTTACGGTTGAAAACCCCATTTGCTCTGCTCTTTTTAAGAAAAATTCGAGTGCTTTCTTATTTTCTTCACCAAACGGTGCGTCTAATTTTGACTTGGAGTGTTCGGTATTATATGAAATTAAAGTTTTAAGGTCATTAAAAAAATCTTGAAAATTTTTCATGAAATTCCGCCTGTTTTTATTTTACACTTTTAGTATATACTATTTTCTCTTTAAATGCACCTTTTAGAATAAAATATTTTGCTTTTTGTAGAAAATATGGTAAAATAATTATTATGAGTGACATTAAAGGTATACACGACGGACATCGTAAACGAATGATTGAAAAAGTTATGAATAGCGTAGAAAGCATGCCCGAGCATGAGCTTTTAGAGGTTTTGTTGTTTGGTGCTATTCCCAGAAAGAACACTAACGATATTGCGCATTTATTAATCAGTCGCTTTGGCTCAATTGAGAACGTGTTATATGCCGAGCCGTCTGCGCTTGAAGCAGTTGACGGCATAGGCAAAACAACGGCAGGACATTTGGTTCTTATGGGACAGCTGATTAAGAGAATTTCTACTCGCGAAAGCAAAACGATTTACCTTAGAAATCTCGCAGAAGTAAAAGAATATCTTTCTAAAAAATTTTTCAACCTTACCGAGGAGAAGTTTTTTCTTCTATTGCTTAATAGTAGATATAAACTAATCACCGCAACGGAGTTCGATGATAAAAAGCTTGATAAGGTTACCGTTCCGGTTTCAGACTTAGCGAAAACCGTTATCCTAAACAAACCAAAATTTGCAATAATCGCTCATAACCATATAAGCGGTGTGGCAAAACCTAGCACCGAGGACGACTTTGCTACGGCAAAAGTAAACATTTTGTGCGACTTACACGCAACATCGCTAATCGAGCACATTATCTATACCAAAACCGAAGTTTATAGCTATAATAACGATGGTCGGTTACAATTTATTAAAACTAACGCTAATTTTTTTGAAATGTTAAACAATTTTAAGGAGAAATAATATGAAAAAAGTCAGAACACGTTTTGCACCGAGTCCGACGGGATATTTGCACATCGGCGGACTTAGAACGGCACTTTACGGATTTTTATATTCTAAAATGAACGGTGGAGACTTTATCTTAAGAATAGAAGATACTGACACGGCTAGATACGTCGATGGTTCTGTTCAAATCATTTACGATACTATGCGCGATTCAAAAATCATGTATGACGAAGGTCCCGACGTGGGCGGTGATTTCGGCCCATACGTTCAAAGCGAAAGAAAGCATATTTATACTGAATATGCTAAAAAATTAGTTGAACTCGGTGGCGCATACTACTGTTTTTGTTCGCCTGATAGAATTGAGACCTTAAAAGACGATGCGGGCAATATGCGCTATGACAAGCACTGTCTCTCTCTTTCTAAAGCAGAAATTGAAGAAAGAATTGCAAACGGAGAGCCGTACGTTATTCGCCAAAACGTGCCCGAAAGCGGTACGGGAAGCTATGTCGATTTAGTTTATGGCGAAATTAGTGTGGACTATAAGGACATAGAGGACGGAATTTTAATTAAGAGTGACGGAATGCCTACCTACAACTTCGCAAACGTTATAGACGACCATTTGATGGGAATTACCCACGTTATCCGTGGCATTGAATACCTATCTTCTACGCCTAAATATAACCTTATGTACGATGCATATGGTTGGGAACGCCCTGTCTATATTCACCTCCCCCCGATTATGAAAGATGCTCAGCATAAGCTTTCTAAAAGAAATGGTGATGCAAGTTACGAGGATTTCGTTAAAAAAGGCTACGTAAAAGAGTCAATCGTCAACTATATCGCGCTTTTAGGCTGGAGCCCGAAAGAAAACGTGGAAAAAATGAGTTTAGACGAGCTTATCAAAAACTTCTCACTCGAGGGAATCGGTAAATCCCCTGCCATATTTGACGAAACAAAAATGAAATGGCTCTCGGGCGAGTATATTAAAGAAATGAGCAATGAAGAGTTTAAGGAAAAAGCATATGAATTCTTAAAACAAAGCAAATCGTATGGGAAATACGATGAGGACAAGCTTTTAGCTTTAGCAAAAGGCAGGGTTTCAATTTATTCTGAAATTGCAGAAAAAATCGACTTCTTAGAAGAGTTTGGCGACTACGAACTAGAATTATTCGAAAACCAAAAGCAAAAGTCCTCAATAAATTTAGCAAAAGAAATTTTACCAAAAATCAAACAAACCTTAAATAATTTAATTGAATGGAACAACTCCGCACTATTTAATGCGCTAGTTGAACTCTCAGCAAGTTTAGAGATTAAAAAACAAGCGCTACTTTGGATTATGAGAATAGCTATAACCGGAAAGCAATCAACCGCTGGTGGCGCAACAGAAGTGGCGGACATTCTTGGTAAAGAAGAAACGATGAAGAGAATTGACTTCTCAATGGAAAAAATTAACAAATAATTAACAAAATTTATAAAATATTGGAAAAGAGCCGAATGAATAAAATTCGGCTCTTTTCATATATATTTGCAAAATGTCAGGCGAAAAAACCTTTACGACAATAGTATAGTTAAATGTTTACTATTTATGCTCCAAAAGAAGAACTAAAACCACCCGCGTTGCTTTTAGTTAAAAAAGCGATATATTTTTCAATACCATCTGCAATACTTTCTGCCATCTTATAAATAAGATTTAGCCTGGTTAAATTGAAAAGATTATAATTTTTAAGCGATTTTTCCGCAACAATGCCAATAATACTTACGTCTCCTATTATTCCCAAGTTTTTATCAACGCCAAGACCAGGTTTTAAACCTTTATTGACAACACGCACCAATCCAATGTCGTCTGCGCCACCCACTGCCGCGTCTATCGCAACAGAAATTGAATTAGGATGCATTTGTTTTACGCACGTTCTCGCATACTCGACTTCTTTAGAAGTTATTGGATAGTTTAGCGTGCCATATATATACGAGCGGACGTTCTTTTTCCTGAGGAACGTACCAACTAATGGACCAAGGCTGTCACCAAGCACTAAGTCACTGCCTATGCATACAAAAACAGGCTTTTTATTATCTGGATTGCAATTTATTAAGGATTGCCCTATGCCCTCACTTGCGTGTTCGTTAAAAACGCTGTGCGTAAAAAAAACTTCATTCATTTTAATCACCAAAACTTAATTTCCGCTTAATTATTGCCAAATTTTCAAGTTTTATACTATAAAAATTAAAAAAACCAACAAAAATAGGTAAATATTTGCTTAAAACCACGTATAAAACCCATTAAAAATAGAAAATATATGTTTCACGTGGAACAAGCCTTTGTAAAAATATGTGTTTCACGTGAAACATTACTTTTAACATATATGTTGCATGAAAACAACCACATAGTTATTAAAATAAAGATTATAACAGTGCAAATCATGTGTTAAATATTAGCGTGTTAATTGATGTGTTAAAACAAAAATGATTTATATTTTTTGTTTGATTCATACTAGACCTTGTCCGTCTAAAATGGTTTGACATATTGTTTAAGGTGGGTCAAAAAACGATTTTCTCAGGCAGAATGGCTTTTAAAATGACCGAAGAAAAAATTTCGCCATTCTGTCTCAGACCGTCTAAATGACAATTTTTAAAAGCCTAAATCAGACATTATTTTAGCTGATTTTTATTAAATATTTTCTAAAACTAAAAAACTTTAAGTTTCACGTGAAACTTTTTATCAATAACATAAATTTTTAGAAAATTAAAAATGTTAATAAGTTAAAAACTTTTGTTAATAACTAAACTTATTTTAGATATAAAAATCATCGAAAAGTAATAAATATTTATGCGTCTTTTTAATGCGCGCTTGATTATTTTTTGTTTTTTATTGCGCCTGATGTGATAGCGCAAGCAATTAAGTTTTGCGCCATTTAAAATAAAATTGTAAAAAATTTTTGATATACTATTGTATTTTATTTTAAATTGTTGTATAATAATATAAATAATAAATATTAAAACCATTTTATTTTACTGACGATTTTAACGATTTAGTGGTTAAGTTTTCTTTCAAGGTTATTTAAATGGTTTTAGAATATACTAAATACATTGCTATATTTTAAGGAGAATTGATAAATTGAAAACTAAAAAATCAAAGTCCATATGGATTATACTTGCGATTATAATTTTGGCTATCGGTGCTATTTCGCTAGTCAATTGTTTTAATTCTCGTAAATCGGTTGACTATTCGGACTTTTATGCAATTGTTAGAGCAGAGGGCAACGTTGACGGTTTGACTGCAAATGAGTTGAACACTATTAATGCAGAAGAAATTTACAAAGACGTGCGCGATAAGTATATCGGGTTTGATAGGGTTGTAATTAATAACGTAGTGTTTGACGGATACGTTGTAAATTTTGATTTGGATATTTACACGTCTGGCGATGCTTATGTTGCAACTCGTGGGTATACGACTGTATATTCAAGGTCGGATGCAAGTGATTTGCAAACAGCATTAAACAAAGCTAAGGTTAAATTTACCTATACCGACCCTAACGCTGGTTCTATCTGGTCGTCACTTTTACCGATTGTCGGTTGCGTGCTTATAGCCGTTGTGTTCTTTATTATAATGATGCAAACGCAGGGCGGAACTAAGAGCGCGATGAATTTTGCTAAGACGAACGCAAGAGTAAATCACAACTTAAAGGTAAGGTTTACAGACGTTGCGGGCGCGGAAGAGGAAAAAGAAGAACTTGCAGAAGTGGTGGACTTTTTGAAAAATCCTAAAAAGTTCTCAGAACTTGGCGCAAGAATTCCTAAGGGCGTGCTTTTAGTAGGGCCTCCCGGAACAGGTAAAACTTTATTTGCTAAAGCTGTTGCGGGCGAGGCGGGCGTTCCGTTCTTTTCTATAAGCGGTTCGGATTTCGTGGAAATGTTCGTTGGCGTGGGCGCGTCAAGGGTTAGAGATTTGTTCGACGTTGCTAAAAAGAGTATGCCTTGTATCGTATTTATTGACGAAATAGACGCAGTTGGACGTCAGCGCGGTACTGGTATGGGTGGCGGACACGACGAAAGAGAGCAAACGCTTAACCAATTACTCGTACAGATGGATGGCTTTGAAAGTAACGATGGTATTATCGTTATGGCGGCAACCAACCGTGCGGATATATTAGACCCAGCGTTGCTCCGTCCGGGCAGATTTGATAGACAAATTTTTGTTAACACTCCCGACGTTCGCGGTAGAGAGGCTATATTAAAAGTTCACGCAAGAAATAAACCGCTTGCTCATGAAGTAAACTTCAAGACGGTTGCAAGAATGACTAGCGGTTTTTCGGGCGCAGACCTAGAAAACCTTTTAAACGAAGCGGCAATTTTAGCAGCGAGAGAAAATAGAAAATGTATTACAAACAAAGACCTTTACGAGGGTATTAATAAGGTAATAATGGGCCCGCAGAAAAAGAGCAGGCTCGTTACCGAAACGGATAAGAGAATTACTGCTTATCACGAAGCGGGTCACGCAATTTTAGCAAAACTATTACCGCATTGTGACCCCGTTCACGAAGTTTCTATAATTCCGCGTGGGCAGGCGGCTGGTTATACAATGACTAGACCCGACACCGACGACAACCATTTAACTAAAGCTAAGCTCTTAGACGATATAGTTATGGCACTCGGCGGAAGGGTTGCGGAAGAGCTTATTATAAAAGATATTTCCGCAGGGGCGTCAGGCGACATTCAAATGGTTACAAAACGCGCAAGACTTATGGTTACCGAGTGGGGAATGAGCGAGAAGGTCGGACCTATTTCATACGGCTCGGATAAGGAAGTGTTTATCGGTAGGGATATGGCGTCGCACGTTTCATATAGTGAAGAGACGGCAGGAATAATCGACCAAGAAATTAGATTAATTATTGACGGTGGTTTGCAAAAAGCGAGAAAGATGCTAAAGGAAAACAAAACACTTCTCGACAACATGGCAAGACTTTTGGTGGAGAGAGAAACTATATTCTCGGAAGAAGTTGAAATGCTAATGGACGGCAAGAGCGTGGAAGAGATTATGGCGTTTATGGACGAAAATGAACGCACCTTAAAAGAAAATCCTTTTAACAGAAAAGCTGTTCAAGACATAATCGTTTCTGAAAAAGAAGAGACGACTGAAACTTCCAAAACAGTCGAAAAGGATACTGAGAGCCAAGATAAATAGGATAAAGAATAATAAAAAACGCTTGATAAGAGCAATAAAATACTTAGGATAGGAGAGTTTTTATGGGAAAAATAATTGCTTTTTCAAACCAAAAAGGCGGGGTCGGAAAAACGACCACGTGTGTGAACATGTCGAGCTATCTTGCGAGCAAAGGTTACAAGTGTTTAATAGTAGACCTAGACCCGCAAGGAAACGCGACCAGCGGACTAGGTTTTGCCAAGAGTGAGGTTAAGAACTCGGTATATAACGTAATGATTGACGATATGCCCATTGAGGACGCCGTAGTTAAAACATGTATTGACGGGCTGGATATTTTACCGTCTAATATAGATTTAGCAGGAGCGGAGGTTGAGCTCGTTTACGTTAAGGATAGAGAACACGTTTTAAGTAGGGTTTTGGAAAAGGCTAGGGCAAGCTACGATTTTATAACAATCGACTGTCCACCCTCACTTGGACTACTTACAATTAACGCGTTGGCGTCGTCGGATACGGTTATAATACCTATACAGAGCGAGTATTATGCGCTAGAGGGTTTAAGTCAACTTATGAACACCATTAAACTAGTTGTAAAACATCTCAATCCCTCACTAAAAATCGAGGGGGTAGTACTTACGATGAACGACAACCGCGCAATTATCTCCCGCCAAATTTCCGGTGAGATAAAGAAGTTTTTTGGGAAGCGCGTTTTTGAAACTGCAATACCTAGAAATATTAGACTTGCTGAAGCGCCTAGCCACGGCGTACCTATAATGCTCCACGATACTAAGTGCTCGGGCGCAAAAGCGTACCTCGCGCTTACCGAAGAGTTCTTGTCGAGACAACCGTCTAAAAAGAATTAATAGCTGAAAAAAAGCATACGCTTAGATTTCGGCTTTTATCCCGACGGCAAAAAGCGTGTTCGGGTAGATAATACTAAACGGAGAAAGTAAAATGAAACCAAACAGAGGATTAGGTAAAGGTTTATCCGCATTGTTTTCGGAGACCGAAGAAGATTACGGTAAAAGTCTTTTATTTGACGAAGAGCCTGTAAAAAAGGGCGAGGGCGTTACGGAAATAGACGTTTCGGCTATTTTTGCTAACCCTAATCAGCCCCGAAAAGTGTTTGATGAAACAGCTCTAAAAGAGCTTGCAGACTCAATTTCAAAGCACGGCGTGATTATGCCGATTATCGTCAACAAGAGTGGCGATAGGTACATGATTATTGCCGGCGAGCGTCGTTTTAGAGCGAGCAAGCTTGCGGGATTAAGCAAAGTCCCCGTAATAGTTAAGACTTACAACGAGCGTCAAATAAAAGAAATTTCACTTATTGAAAACTTGCAGAGAGAGGACTTAAACCCGATAGAAGCGGCAACGGCAATGCGTTCGCTTATGAACGATTATGGAATGACACAAGAAGAGCTTGCCGACCGTATAGGAAAGTCTCGTCCGGCAATCGCTAATACTTTAAGATTACTTAACCTTGCACCCGAAGTTATAAAATTGGTTGCAAACGGCAATCTTTCGGCAGGGCATGCAAGAACGCTGGTTTCCGTACCGCAAACAGACCAGATAAAAATTGCTGAAAAGGCAATCAAAGAAGGCTTTAGCGTTCGTGAGATTGAAAAGTGCGTTAAAGAATATTTCGCCCCGCCAGAGGAAAAAGCTAAAAAGAAGGTTAAAATGGAGCTTTCTTTGGAGCTAAAAGAGCTTATCGGTGACATGCAGAGAGTGTTTGGCACGAGAGTAAACGCAATCGGTAACGATAAGAAAGGTAGAATTTATATCGACTATTACACTAGAGACGATTTGGATAGGCTCAGTGAAATTTTAGAGTTTTTAAAAAACTCCAAAAAATAAGGAGGGTATAAAATAATGGGATGGATTTATGCGTATCTCGCAATAATCGTTTGTGCGCTCATTATAGAATTTGCAACAAGCGAAATGGTTTCTATTTGGTTTGTGGGCGGAGGAGTGGTTTGCATGATATTATCCGCGTGCGGGGTTATCTGGCAAGTGCATTTTCCGATTTTTATAACAGTATCAATCGTACTGCTGTTATGTTTTAGAAGGCTTGCGATGAGGTATTTCTTAAAAGGAGACGCCAAGACCAATGCCGATTCGGTAGTAGGCAAGGAATACGAGCTTTTATCAGATATCGGATTCAACCAACCGGGAACTATTAAAATCAACGACGTTGTTTGGAACGCCGTTACAGAAAATCAAAACGAAGTTATCCTTAAGGGCGAAATCGTGAAGGTTGTCGGCTTAAAGGGTAATAAATATATTGTTAAGAAAAAGGAGAAATAATTATGGAACCACTATTAATAGCATTTATTATTATTGCAATCGTTATACTTGTAATCATTATAGCATCACTTAAAATCGTGCGTCAATCGACGGCGGTTGTCGTTGAAAGACTTGGAAAATTCCATAGACTATTAAATACAGGCGTACATCTAATTATTCCGTTCATTGATAGATGTGTTGGTTATCCAATCAGTCTAAAGGAGCGCGTTGCGGACTTTGCTCCACAACCCGTTATTACAAAAGATAACGTTACTATGCAGATAGATACGGTCGTTTATTTCCAAGTAACCGATGCTAAACTATTTACCTACGGTGTTGAAAATCCTATTCGCGCAATAGAAAACCTAACTGCGACCACCTTGCGTAACCTTGTCGGGGAATTAGAGTTAGACGGAACGCTTACTTCAAGAGATACGGTAAACAGTAAAATGAGAATGATTCTTGACGAGGCGACCGACCCTTGGGGAATTAAGATTAACCGTGTAGAATTAAAGAACATTTTGCCACCGAAAGATATTCAGCAGGCAATGGAAAAGCAGATGAGGGCAGAGCGTGAACGCCGTGAAGCAATCTTAAAAGCGGAGGGTGAAAAACGCTCCAACATTCTTGTTGCGGAGGGCGAAAAGGAAGCGATGATTCTTCGTGCCGAAGCAAAGAAAGCGTCAATGATAGCAGAGGCAGAAGGTACTGCAACCGCAATCAAAATGATTAACGACGCTAACCCGAACGCGGCATATCTAACGCTTAAAGGATACGATGCACTTAAAATTATGGCGGACGGGAATGCGACAAAGATTATCGTGCCAAGCGAAATTCAAAACGTTACGGGATTGCTTGCAAGCCTTAAAGCGGTTACAGAGGAAGACTCAAATAAAAAATAAGTAAATAAAGCTATAAACGGCGTATGAATACGCCGTTTTATAATGGAATAAATTGATTATGCTAGAATTTAAGCATTTGGGCGGGGACGTTGATATAATAGAAGAGTTCCTAGACAAAACACAAATGAATTTTTGTGATATTTCTAAAGGAGTTAAATATATGTGGCGAAGCACGGTAAAGGTTGATTACGCCATATTTAACCGCACGCTTATTTTAAAAGAGACGGGCGGAAACCACAAGGACACCTTTTATTATCCAATAGGAGACGATGACCTAGGCGCTTTAGAAGAGATTGAAAAGTATTGCAAAAAAACTAACCTGCCATTAAGCTTTGGCTATCTTGACGAAAAGCGAGTTGCCTTCTTTCAAGCGCGCTATTTTAAGACGGAAAATAGGTACGACCGCGATTGGTGCGACTACCTCTATCTTGCCGAGCAGTTTATGACTTATTCGGGGAAAAAGCTCAGCGGACAGCGAAACCACGTTAATAAATTCAAAAAGAACTATCCTCACTACAAATTTGTAAAGATAACGCCGGAAAACCAAAAACTTGCCGTTGAATTTATTCGAGAAAACAACAAAAAAAGAGACGGGGGCGGAAAGATAGAGAGTTTAGAAAGAGAGCACGCGCTAGAGCTAAGTGAAAAGATGTTCCAATTAAGTCAACGCGGGGGATATTTAGAATTAGACGGAAAAGTTATAGCCGTATCTATCGGTGAAAAGGTAAACGACACCCTTATAATCCACGTGGAAAAGGCTGATACCGAGTACGTTGGCGTATATCCAACGTTGGCGCAAGAGTTCGCAAAAGCATACGCAACCGACGTTAAATATATAAATCGCGAAGAGGACTGCGGGGATTTAGGGCTTAGAACTTCCAAAACTCAGTATCAGCCCGTAGAGATTAAACGGAAAAACTTTTTAACCGCATATACTCTATTCGATTTAATCGACGCGAATTTAGAGATAAAAACCGAGCGCCTTACTATTAGCAGGATTAAAGAAGCGGATAAAGAAGCTTACGCTAAACTGTACACGGACGAAGAGTTAAATAAGTTTTGGGGATACGATTATAAAAAAGATTTAAACGGCGAGTTGCCGTCACCCGATTATTTTTTCCGCTTTCAAAATTCGCTTTTTGAAAAAAATGAAGAGTGCTCTTTTGCCGTTCGGCTAAACAATCAACTAATAGGAGAATTAGTTCTTCACAACTTCGATTATTACGGCGGAGTGGAGATGGGGTTTAGATTTTTTAAAGAAAATCAAAGTAAAGGGTTTGCCATAGAGAGTGCAAGCGCGCTTAAAGAATACTTGTTTAAAAAGTTGAATATAAGCAACTTAAAATCACGCTGTTATAAACAAAACGCACCGTCAAAAAAACTTATAGAAAAGCTTGGGCTTAATAAGATAGGAGAGGACGAGCTCTGTTATTATTTTTCAACCAAAGAACAACAAAAAATCGTTTTTTAAAAAGGAAAGAAAAACAACCTTAAAAATAATGGAATAAAACCGCCTTTTGAACAATACAATATATTGTAAACGAGAAGGTCAGGAGGGGTTTTATGTCGTTTGAACCTGTTTTTGAGACGATAAGTATTAATTGTAAAAAGTTTGAAATTTTAGAGCAAATAAAAGCCGATTGCCGTACGGAAATACCGGCAGAAGAAGTAAGCGCCGTTTTATCTGTTTCTGCTTTCGCATCGGTAAGCGATAGCCAGATACAAGACGGGCAACTAAACTATTTTGGAAAGGTAGTTTTTTATATAAGTTATATTGACGCGCAAGGCAAGCTTAAAAAATGCGAGTGCGGGAATGAGTTTAAAGGCATATTAAAAGACGAACGCCTATCAAATGACGCTAGAGCGTTCGTAAACGCGAGGGTGGATAAATCCGAGCACGATTTGAGTGGTATTAAACTGGGCGTAAACGCTTTCGTTGCCGTGACTGCGGAAGTGAGCGGGGCGCAGCATTGCAAGGCACTGTCGCACGGAAAAAATATCGTCGTAAACTCCAGCGAAATAATGCTACATAAAAGTTACGGAATAAAAACTCTAACTTTCCCAATTGACGAACAATACGAGCTTTCATACCCGATAGAAGAGGTTTTGAGTCACCGAGCAGAGGCTATAGTTACAGCCGTTCAATGCGGGGTGGGGACGATTATCGTTGACGGCGAGGTCTTGTCGTCGGCTATCATGTTGCAAAAAAGCGAAAAAAATGATATAATAAAAGAAAATAGGTCTTTTCCATTCAGAGCGGAAATCGAGTGTGAAGACGCTAATCCCGATATGCAGGCAACCGTAAGGGTTAAAGAAAAATCCTTTAAGATTGACATCAACGTTGACGAAGAGAGTCAAAAGAGTTTAGTTTCTTTAAGCGTGACTATTATTTTCCAAGGCGAAGCCTTTTTAGAAGAGGGCGTTATGGTCGTTAGCGACGCGTTTTCGACCGAACAAGAAGTGGAACTTACACGCGAAGAAACAACTTACTATAAAAACTGTGAGCAACGCAGTATCAATCGTGCCGTGTCTGGAAGAGCGGTCGTCGAACAGCTACCCGTCGGTGCGCTCGTATTTGCGGTTAGTGGTGAAAAGGCGGAAATCTTAACTAAAAATTGCGCGGGCGACAACACGGTCGTAACGGGTGTAGTTTCCGCAGTTGGGTTTTTCCGAGACGGAGAGGGTAAAACCTTTACTCAAAGTCTTGAAATCCCCTTTGAATGCGCGCTTGACTGTGCGTTCGGGTGTGATGCAGAACTGACCATGCTTGCGCAAGCGGTGAACGGGCGTGCAAAAATAGTTTCAATAAACGAAATAGAGCTTGAGTGTGAATTAATTATCACCGTTTATCCCAATGAGAAGAAAGGGCTTAAGCTGGTTAGCGAAATTAAACCGATAAGAGAAAAGGTCAAAAACGACTGTGCGCTCAGTGTATATTTTGCGCTAGAAGGGGAGGAACTTTTCTCACTTGCAAAAAGGCTTAACACATGTCCTTCTGACTTAGCACAGTCTAATCCCGACTTGCAGTTCCCGTTGACGGGAAACGAGCGAATTATTGTTTATAGACAAAAATAATAAAAGGAAACACTTATGAAAAAAATAACGATAAAAGCCAAAGCCAAGATAAATTTAACGCTCGACATTCTTGGAGTGTCGGGCGGTTACCATTTATTAGAGTCTTTGGTTTGCTCGATAAATCTCTTTGATAAGATTACGGTTAAAAAGAGAAAAGACGATATTATTACTCTTAAAAACAAGGGTTTAGATATAGATTGTCCCATTCCAGAAAACAACGCTTTTAAAGCAGGAGTGCTGTTTAAAGAAACCTTTAATACTAGTGGTGTAGATATTGTTATTGATAAAAAAATCCCAATAGGGGGAGGGCTGGGCGGTTCGTCTGCGGACATCGCAGGCGTTCTAAACGCGATGAAGAAGTTATTTGGAGTGGAGCAAGAGGTAAGCGAGCTTGCAAATAAACTCAGTAGTGACGCGTGCTATATGTTAAAAGGCGGATACGCTGTAATGAGTGGGCGCGGAGACAAGGTAGAGTGGCTTAAAAAAGATAAAAAACTGTATTTTGTATTGTTTCCCGATTGGAAAAGCGTGTCGACGAGAGCTTGCTATAAAAAGTTTGACCAACTAAACGAAAGCTATGACGAATGCACCAAAAAAGTATTGACGGCATTATACGCCGATGACCAAAAATCTTTTTTAGAAGGACTAAAAAACGACCTGTATGAATCTGCAAAACAGATTAACCCAGATATAGAATTAAACCTTTTGGCACTTAAAAACGCTGGGTCAAAAAATAATATTATGACGGGTAGCGGAAGTGCCGTAGTGGGCGTTTTTACTGATAAAAAAGAAAGGGATAGCGTCTATAAACTTCTTTTATCCCGATTCGGGAATAGAATTTATAAAGCAGAGACCGAATAAATAAAAAAGCAAAATAATATCAAAATATCCATCTAAATTAGGTGATGTCCTTAGCGGAGAATTTTACACTTTGAGCAAAGTGCGAGCATCGCATTTGGCTAGTCAAACGCAAATGGGCTAAGCCCAAACCCATATTACAAGCAGAAAGAGAGAACAGACGGTTCATAGCCGAAAGCTCTCTCTTTTTCTGTTGGTATAAAGTGATATTCTTTGCTGATGCAAAGAGTGATATTGTCGCACAGCGACAGTGATATTGAAGCCTTACGACTTCAGTGATATTCTATTCGCCTATAAACTTGCGAAGCAAATATCACTCGGCGTAAGCCGAATATCACTGCGTAGCAATAGAACTCGCCAAAGGCGAATAGAGTTAGCGTGATACTCCGTTAGGAGTATCACGCTATTAGGTGGGTATTTTTTTATGCATAATTTATGCTTAATTAAGGTATAAAAATTAAAATATGTGTCAATAACCGAGCGGGAAAAAGGAGAAAAGAAAATGAGAAAGATTTGCATAAGTTTTTTAATAGTCGCCATAATAATTTTGTCGGGGATAAGTCTAATTATGCCAAAAGAAGAAGAGCATAAAGAATATCTTAGAATTCATATTAGGGCCAACTCCAATTTACAAGTTGACCAATCGGTAAAATATAAAGTTAAAGACGCGGTGGTATCGTTCCTCACTCCCTTTATTGCGGAGTGCGACACTAAAAGCAAAGCAGTAAATATGCTTTCCGTACAATTAAAGGGTATTGAAGAGGTCGCGGACGAAGTGCTTTTTTTAAACGGATTCGATTATAAAAGTAGTGCGAAAATTAAACGAGAAGAGTTCCCTACTAGAGTTTATTCGGGGCTTGAGCTTGAAAAAGGTTTTTACGATGCTTTAATAATCGAGCTGGGCGACGGCACGGGAGACAATTGGTGGTGCGTGGTATATCCGCCACTCTGTTTTATCGGTCAAGACGCAGGTTATGAATATAAAAGCAAGATTTTAGAGATTATACTCGATTTTAAAAAACGATTTATAAAGGAGTAAAATACATGAAAAAGACAGTGAAAATAACTGCGCTAATCGTTATGGCGTTTACTATCTTGTTGGGTGTTGGAATGACAGCCGTAACACCAAAAGTTGAAACTGCGTATGCCGCTGTTTATCAACAAGGCGCTACAGGAAGCGCGGTTAGAACTATGCAACAAAAGTTAAAAAATTGGGGATATTATAAAGGCTCGGTTGACGGAATTTTTGGAACTAAAACAAAAGAGGCTGTTAAATATTTTCAAAGAAAGAACGGATTAAAAGTGGACGGAATCGTGGGCAACCAGACCTTGAAGGCGCTCGGAATGAGCAATTATGCCTCTTCAGAATCAACAAATAACAGTAATTATAGCGACAGCGACTTAATGCTTCTTGCGCGTCTTATTTACGGCGAGGCAAGAGGGGAGAGCTACGTCGGGCAAGTGGCGGTTGGTGCTGTGGTTATGAATAGAATTAAAAGCGCGTCCTTTCCAAACACGATGTCGGGGGTAATTTATCAAAGCTATGCGTTCACAGCGGTTGCGGATGGGCAGATAAACTTAACACCAAACGCAACGGCTAAAAAAGCAGCGCAAGACGCAATGAACGGTTGGGACCCGTCGTACGGCGCGCTGTATTATTATAATCCTGCAACTGCTACCAGTTCGTGGATTTTCAGTAGAAAGACTACGGTTACTATAGGTAATCACGTCTTTGCGATTTAAGGAGGGTGTATGGAAAAAGAAAACAACAATAACGCTGTTGAAAAGGCGGAAAATATTGCTAATAAAAACGAACAAGTAAGAGAACAAAAAGTTCAAGCGCAAAATAGCGACGCAGTTCATAGCAACGACGCTAATTTGCAAAATTCTGAGCATAGGACTAATTTTCATAAAAATAAAGAAGAAAGAGAGAGGCTTAGAGAAGAGAGAGAGCATATTTACGCACAAAAAAGATTGGAAACCGCTCGCTTAAAAGCACATAGAAAGGCTGAAAGGCAAAAAGCGAGGGCTACTGCTATTAGGGAGAAAAACAGAAGAAGAGCAGAGCTTGAAAGACAAAGGTTAGAATTAAAAGCGCAAAAGCAGGCTAGAAGAGAAATGCTTAAGAGCGAAACCCAAAAGGAAAGAGCACTTCGCCAAGCAGAAGAAAAAAGGGCAAGGCGCGAACAAAAGGCGCAGATAATGCAACAAAGACAAGAGCGTCACCAAAGAATTATGGAAGAAAAACGCATTAAGAGAGAGCATAAAAGCGCTACCCGTCAGAAGAATAGAGATAAAAATAGAGGGTATGGCGGTTGGTTGGCGGCGGTCATTTCGTTAGGAATTGCAACCTTAGTATTGTCGTCTGTTTTAACCTTCACTTTCTTAATGCCTACAGAAAGCGACAACATGCTAGAATCGACTTATCAAAAGTCTTTTTACGACACGGTAGAGCAGGTTGATAATATTGACCTCAACTTATCTAAAGCTCTTGCGACAAGCGACAAGGGTGCGTTGCAAAAGTATTTAGTGGATACTGCTATAAATAGCGAACTTGCCGAAAACGACCTTCAACAACTTCCCTTGCAAGACGAAAGTAAGCATTATACGACAAAACTCATAAATCAAATAGGCGACTACGCTAAATATCTTAATAATAAGATTATAAACGGTGAAAATTTAACCGAACAGGATAAAGAAACGCTTGCAAGATTATATCGTGCAAACGCAGAATTTAAAAAGAGTTTACAAAAAATGGTCGGTGAAATGGGTAACGACTTCTCGTTTGCAACCTTAATGGACGGCGGGAGCGGAAACTTGGTTATTAACGGATTTAACGATTTGCAAAACATGTCCGTTCAATATCCCGAACTTATTTATGACGGTCCTTTCTCTGACGGCATAAACGAAAGAGAGATAAAAGGACTTACAGGAGAGGCGATTGACGAGAATACCGCAAAAGAAATATTTATTAAGATTTTTGACGATTATTCTCTGCAAAACGTAAAAAACGTGGGCGTGCTTGACGGAAATATGGAATGTTTTAACGTTCAAGGCGAAAAAGACGGGGATATTCTATTTGCACAGATTTCTAAAAAGGGCGGAAAATTAATAATGTTTTCTTATGCTGGAAGCTGTGAAAAAGTAAACTGTGACAAGATGGAAGCGCAAGAAATTGCCGAACAGTTTGTTGCTGAATTAGGACTAGAGACAATGAAGTCGGTATGGATTAACCTTTCTAATAACGTTTATACTATAAACTTAGCTTCGACCGAGGGTGAAGCAATAGTTTATTCGGACTTAGTAAAGGTAAGGGTTTGCGCAGAGACAAAAATGGTGATAGGTTTCGAAGCGACGGGATATTATACAAACCATACCGAAAGAAACTTTAATAAACCCGCGCTGACAAAAGAGCAAGCAAAGAAAAAAGTTTCAAGCAATATCTTAGTTGAAACGGCAAGACTTGCAATCGTCCCGATTGGAACTAGCACGGAAAAACTTTGTTATGAGTTTATGGGCGAATACGACGGCTCAACTTATTACGTTTATATAGACGCAAACACAGGCAAGCAAGTAGAAATGTTTAAAGTCATAGAGTCGACCGAAGGAACACTCTTAATGTAATTTTAATAATCAATAAAAAGTAAAATTATAAAACTATCTCCACGATTTAGCGTGATACTCTTAACGGACTATCACGCCGGGGTGGCAAACCGTCCACAGGACGCTTTGGCAACAACTAATACAAATTACAATCGACTTTTAAGTTGTTGCTTCCCACCCGTTCAAGTCCCTTTCTTTCTTACAACAACAAAAAAGAGTTTGTGTCAAACTTTGTGGTTTAACCCAAACGCTTTTGGTGCGAGCAAAGGGACTTGAACCCCCACGGTCTCCCACTAGATCCTAAGTCTAGCGCGTCTGCCAATTCCGCCATGCTCGCAAGCATTTGTTATTTTATCACAACCGTTAAAAAAAAGCAACTATTTACACTAAACTCACTTAAAATTTAAAAACTTTCTGTTGACCTCCTTCTTTTTTCATGATATAATATACAAAATTAAGGAAAATTAAGGAGAAATATTTTATGTGTAAAAGGTATGACTTGGCAAAAGAAGTCTATGCTAAATATGGCATAGATACGGATGCTGTTATTAAAAGTCTAGAAAAGGTACCCGTATCTTTGCATTGCTGGCAAGGTGATGACGTTAAAGGTTTTGACCAAGACGGTCCGCTTACGGGCGGAATTCAAGCAACGGGAAACTATCTAGGCAAGGCAAGAAACCCACAAGAGCTTATGGCGGATATGGAAAAGGTTATGAGCTTATGTCCCGGTGCTAAAAAAATAAACGTACACGCTTGTTATGCAATTTTTGAAGAGGACGGGTTTGTTGATAGAGATAAATTAGAGCCGCGCCACTTTAAAAAATGGGTTGAGCTTGCAAAAAAATACAAGGTGGGTTTAGACTTTAACCCTACGTTCTTTTCACACTCAAAGGTAAAAGACGGATTGACCTTGTCAAGTCCGGATAAAGCTACTAGAGATTTCTGGATTGCGCACGGACAAGCCTGTGTTAAAATTTCCGAATATTTTGCAAACGAGACGGGTGTTCCTTGTGTAATGAACATTTGGACGGGCGATGGCTACAAAGATATTCCAGCCGACAGAATGGGGCCTAGAGTACGCTACAAGGAAAGCATTGAAGCAATACTATCGATTGCGTACGATAAGAGCAAGGTTAAACCTTGTGTTGAGAGTAAAGTTTTCGGTATTGGCGTAGAGGCGTATACCGTAGGCTCAGCCGAGTTTGCCTTAACTTTTGCCTCAATGCACGACGGATGCTTACCACTTATGGATAACGGTCATTATCACCCGACGGAAGTTGTATCGGATAAGATTCCAGCGTTACTAGCTTTCTTTCCTGAAATAGCACTTCACATCACAAGACCTATTCGTTGGGATAGCGACCACACCGTTCTTTTTGACGACGAAACAAAAGAAATGGCAAAAGAAATAGTGCGTTGCGACGCGATTGATAAAGTGTATATGGCACTTGATTATTTTGATGCAAGCATTAATAGAATTGCGTCTTGGGTAATAGGATTTAGAAGCTGGCAAAAAGCACTTTTACTTGCAATGCTAACTCCAAATAAAATGCTCAAAGAGTTGCAAGATGAAAATAGGTTATCAGAGTTAATCGTGGCTCAAGAGACAATTAAAGTATTGCCGTTTGGCGATATTTGGAACGAATACTGCAAACTAAACGGCGCACCTTCTGATTGCGAGCTTTGGTCTGAAATCCAAAAATACGAGAAAGAAGTTTTATCTTTAAGAAAATAAGCATCAGAACAACTAAAAAACAAAAAGTTAAAAAGCTCCTTGATAAGCAAGGAGCTTTTGTTGTTAAAGCTTTTTATATTCCTAATTTTATGCTATCTATTATAGAGTTTAGAGGATTATTTATAAAGAGTTTATCAAGCCCCAAACCGCTACCGGAAAGTGCATCCGAAACAGACGTGGCAACGCTTCCGCCCACCCAAGTAATAACTTGAAATATAATTAGCATTAAAGCGAGCGCGACGAAAAGCGCGAGGGCAACCCCCAAAACTTTATTTATTAAACGCATTGCTAAAACGTCTATCTCAAAGAATTTTCTTATAATGCTGATTGCAAATTTTCTCACTAATTGAACGAGCAAGAAGAGTATGGCATAGAATAAAATCATATCCACTCTAATAGTGAGCAAAAAATCACAAAGGCGAGTGTCTTGTGCTTTCATAAAATCAACGAATTTAGCAATTAGGCTCTGAGAGAAAGACCAGTCGAGAACGATGCCGTATATAAAGTAACAGCAAATAGCTGAAATAACAGAGCCGACAAAGCCACGCGTTATAAGGTCGAGTCCTTTTCCGAACCCAACCAACGCGCCGATTATTAGTAAAGCCAAAAAGGCTATTATTGCGATAATATCTGCAGTTATCATAAAGAAAATCCTTAAAGATATTTTCTTTAATTATACCGCATTAAAGGATAAAATACAACGGTTTTTTAAAAAAATTATAATCAATCAATAGGAGAAGCGTTAATACACTTACCAGTTACGGCGTCTTGAAACATCATCCAGTAGCCGTCGCCCTTTAGGTCGAAAATGGAAAGAGGGATAAACGAGCAGTATCCCGCAAGCTCTTTTGGAGGCGTGGGAGAGTAGACGGCGGGCACACCGTAACAAACGTATTTTTCCTTTCCCTCTTCTTTTATTAGACCCACAACGTAAAACTTATCGGCAGAATAATTGATTTTAACAAACTTTCCGTCGGGGAAAAGCTTATTGAGCCCCTCTTCTTCAGGGAATTTAGAAAGTATTGAAGCTAGCTCTGAGCGTACGGAAACAAAGAATGGGAGCTCTTTTTTAGGTTGCTTGCTGAAATCAGCGTTCTTTTCATTTTGAACGCAGTCAAGGACCTCTGCGCCCTGCTCCGCTTTTTCTTGGCTTTTATCAATTGGCAATTCATTTTCAGACTGTAAACGAACAAAATCATACTCCTTTACGGCGTTTAGTTTTTCTTCTATTTCATCAAAATCAAAATAATTTTCGGTAGCAACAGCTTCGTCGTTGTAGAGATTAAAGGACGGGGCTTTTTCGTCGGGATTAACTAAATCCTCTTTAGGCTCTTCGATTTTTACGCCGTTGTCGTTGGGCTCTTTAATAGGCAAGGGCTGAGGTGTGTCTTTTTGACGCGTTTTTCGTTCTTGCAAACATTTTTCTGCAAGAGCGCGTTTAAAATCGGTCAAGGAAAGATTAGAGGCTGGCTCTTTTGTAAAGGCAACCGTGAGGGGAATATCGTCTTTTATTAGCGCAAGAGCAATTGCAATAGGCTTTGAACAATCAAGGTTTTCTATCGACGAGCGGAAAGATGCGGGGCGTTTACCTAAGTCTAATAAAATCATTTTATCAACAGAATTGTAAAAGCAAGCAAAATACTTGCCGTCAGTAACGGACAAGCAGTTTATTATAGTAAGGTAAACTTCTGAAACGCCACACTCGCTTTCTAGACGCACTATACCGCTTAACGGCTTGTCGCAAACAGAATATCCTTTTTCAACCTCTTTAAGAACGAGGGATTTTTTAATAAATTTCATAGCTATCTATTTTTATCCTCATTTGACTGGAAAGTTCAGCCTGTTTTCTTATAGTATATATGTTGTTAGAAGAAGAAAAAGAAATAAAAGTCTCGAAAAAAATAAAATAAAGGGGAAACTAAATAAGGATAAGCCGTTAAAAATTTTAGATATAATCTTAATAATTTAAAAAAACGACCAGCAATACCTTTACTTTTGATAAAAGGTATGATACAATTACAATGCGGGACAAGAAAGTTTTTTAGAATATAGAATAAAAAGTTTTATCAGTAATCCTGCAAATTGATAGTATTTAATTGGCGATTTATCAATTATGTTATGTGGTTATAACAAAACACGAATAACTAAATTGTAAATATAAATACTAATAAAAATCAAAAAAAGCCGGAGTAAACCGGACTACATAAGGAGAATATATTATGACGACAAACAAGAAGGTTCTGGATTTTATCCAGGAAACAAAAGTACTTTGCCAACCTGACAATATCGTTTGGGTTGACGGTAGTGAAGAACAACTCGAAGCGTTCAGAAAACAAGCCGTTGAAGAAAACATTTTGATTAAATTAAATCAAGAAAAATTACCCGGCTGTTATCTTCACCGCACGACTGTAAACGACGTTGCGAGAGTTGAAGGTAGAACCTTTATTTGTTCAAAGAAGAAAGAGGACTCCGCTCCTATCAACAATTGGATGGAAACGGGCGAAGCAATGTCTCTTATGAACGACCTTTTTAAGGGCGTTATGAAAGGCAGAACCATGTACGTTATTCCCTATTCAATGGGTGCTGTTGGCAGTAAGTTCTCCAAAATTGGTATTGAGCTTACCGACTCAATCTACGTTGTACTCAACATGGCAATAATGACTAGAGTTGGCAAGGCTGTTATCGACGCTTTGGGTGACGGCGACTTTATTAAAGGCTTACACTCTTATGCAGAACTCTCTGAAGAAAAGAGATATATCATGCATTTCCCCGAAGAAAATACCATTATGAGTATCAACTCTAACTATGGTGGTAACGTTCTTTTAGGTAAAAAATGTTTTGCTCTCCGTATTGCGTCTTACCTCGGCAAGACCGAAGGCTGGATGGCTGAACACATGCTTATTCTTGGAATTACAAATCCGAAGGGCGAAAAGAAATATATTGCGGCTGCATTCCCGTCAGCTTGCGGAAAGAGCAACCTTGCAATGCTTATTCCTCCGAAGAGCTATCTCGACAAGGGATATAAGATTGAATGTGTGGGCGATGATATTGCTTGGATAAGAGTTGGCGAGGATGGAAGACTTTGGGCGGTAAACCCCGAAAACGGTTTCTTCGGTGTTGCACCTGGAACAAACATGAAGTCTAACCCCAACGCTCTTAAATCAACGATGAAAAATACTATTTTCACCAACGTTGTTCAAAATCTTGACGACAACACTGTTTGGTGGGAAGGACTTGATAAAAATCCACCGAAAAACGCTATCGACTGGAAAGGCAATCCTTGGAATGGCGATATGAAAGATGCAGAAGGAAAAGCTATTAAGGGCGCACACCCCAACAGCCGTTTTACCGCTCCTGCAATCAACTGTCCTTGTATATCCGACCAGTTTGAAGCACCTAACGGTGTTCCGCTATCTGCAATCGTGTTCGGTGGCAGACGTGCTAAGACTGCACCGCTCGTATATCAAAGCAAAGACTGGAACAACGGCGTATTCGTTGGCTCAATAATGGCTAGTGAAACAACCGCTGCCGCAACGGGTGCTGTTGGCGTTGTTCGTCGTGACCCGATGGCCATGCGTCCGTTCGTTGGTTACAATATGGGTGATTATTTCAATCACTGGATTGAAATGGGCGAAAAGATTACAGATAAACCTAAGATTTTCAACGTAAACTGGTTTAGAACTGATGACGAAGGCAACTTCATTTGGCCGGGATTCGGTGACAATATGCGTGTTCTTGATTGGATTATTGACCGTTGCGAAGATAAGGTTGACGCTGTTGAAACACCTATCGGTTACGTGCCTAAGGCAGAAGACATCAATATCGAAGGCTTAGAAGACGTTACCCTCGACACAGTTAAAGACCTCTTAACGGTAGATGCTGAAAACTGGAAGAAAGAGGCTGAAGGCATCGAACAGTTCTATAGCGAACTTACAAGAGTGCCCGCAGAACTTTACGCTCAACTAGAAAGCTTAAAGAAAAACTTAGATAAATAAGTTTATAAACAAAA
>JAZNMA010000135.1:0-6490 GCA_045579345.1 Christensenellaceae bacterium
TTCTTCGTCTATGTAATATCCAAACGGAACTTGTCCGCCATTTACTTTTGCTTTTAGTGCGTTTTCTTTAAGCCCACGTTTAACTTTTACAGAAAGTTCAGCCGAATAATATTCCGCCATGCCTTCCAACATAGATTCAAGAATAATTCCCTCAGGACCTTCGCTTATATTTTCCTTTGCAGAAACAACTTTAACGCCGTTCTTTTTAAGGATATGTTTGTAATGGGCAGAGTCGTATCTATCACGAGAAAAACGGTCTAATTTCCAAACGATAATCATACGTTGAAAATCGGGGCGATTATCCGAAGTAGCGGTCATTGCACGGTCAATATAGTTTGCAACAACGTCAACGCCAATTTTATTCGCAAATTCCAAACACTCACGAAGTTGACCTTCAATAGACTCTTCGCGTTGGCTATCCGAAGAATATCGCGCGTATATAACTGCTTTCATTCAGTTTTCTCCTTTATTTTATATTTTTCGCTTAAAAAATTAGTAAAATTTTTATGCTCATTTAAGTTGTATTCGGCTTGCAATCGTTCATATACATTTCCTTTCATTATGTCATCAAAAGATATGCCTGCCATAGTTGTTTTCCCCGTAATTTCTTTTACCTTTTTATCGTTTTTAAGCACTTGTTTCAATGTTTCTGAACAATAAAAATCTTCTGAATACAAGAAAATTAAATAGTTTATTACGGATAATTTATCTTCACGAGATAATGCGTTGAATTTCTTATAAAACTTTCTATATCTTTTTTCGTTATTATCAATAAAAAGCATTATTGCTGTCTTGTTTTCTAATGGAAAAACGCATACATATAAGTCTTTCATATGATAATTTGGGTCTTTGTTATATATATCATTTACGATATTTCCGTCAAAATCAACATATAAAGCAATTTGTCCTTGAAAAGCAATTGGAACGGTATAATCAAGCAAATCATAGTAAATTAAATAATATCCGTCATTGTAATTGCTTTTAATTTGTTTTTTTGCTTTGTTAAAATCTATTAAAAAATCTTTCAAATCAAGCGAGTTGACTTCATTCATTTGAGTAAAACGCGGAGCATCTTTAATTGCTTGCATTAATTTATATTGTTCTATTTCGACTTTGCGTTTGTATATATATTTCAAATTAGACTTTAATGCAATAGCAGCTAAAATGCTATGCGAAGGTTTATCGTTGTAGGCATCAGGAGCCTCATATTCTTGAAATATAGTGTTATCGCAATCTTCACAAATAATATGAAATGTTCCCGCATTTCCAACACCGCTATCTTCTTTAAGATAAAAGGGAAATTCTATGATGCTATTTGCAGTTAAAACCATCCCATTGCTATCTATATTACGTAAGCAAAAAGCGGGTATATTATGCGAATTACAAAAAGATGTTACGGGCTTTCCACAATATAAACAAGTAGTTCCTTTTGCGTTTTCACGCGCTTGTTTTATTAGCCTTGTCATTTGTTTATTTACTTCAATAGAATCGCCGTTGAAGTTCTTTGATATCCATTCGCTTATTTTAGTTAAATTGTGCAATTCCATAATCTTTATCTTAAATCTATATCGTTAAACTATATTTGTTGTACAACTCGATGAATTGGTCTAAAAATTTACATACTAAATCTCTATCTAAAGCAGTTGATAAAGTTTCTTCGTTTCCTTCAGCGTTTTTACTCCAATTATATGAACCGTGCATTACATAATCAAAATCTATAATACAAAACTTGTTATGCATTCTATTATTTCCCCACATTGGAACAGTAATAGTGTCAAATTTTTCTGTTAATTCGGGCAATCGCCATTTGTTAGACTCTTCGTCTGATGTTATAATTCGTACATTAATTCCTGCATCCTTTTTTAATTCTAACTCGTGAATAATATCTTTGTCCGTTATCCACGCAACTGCCGCCCAAATTATATATTTAGCACCTCTTATGCCTTGAATAATTGTATTTTTGATTTCATTAAAATCAACATCATATTCTTTATAGTCCCAATCTTCCGCTTCAATAGGTTTAGGTTTAATTTGTAATTCGCCAAATGCATATTGTGGACTTTCAATATATATATCTTCAGCTAATCCGTTTAATTGATTTTTATATTCTTTGGCATTTTTTAACATAGGGATTGGGACACGCAAAGCAATATTTTCCCAACACTGATAACTTTTTCTTGTAAAATATGTCGTTTTATCAAATGTAATGATTGAATTGCGAAGAATCGCTAAAAGTTCATCTTTGTTAGGCAAATCTCCATATTTTACATACTCAATCATAGTTTTCAAAAATTGTTTTTCATTGACTACCATTACTTTTGTTCCTCCAACATTTTCTTTAAGGTTTCTTTAAGTTTAGCGTGAGCGTTGGTACTTGGGTCAAAACACATCTCGATAAAGTCTTGCATACGGTCTGAATTTTCTAATTTAGGGTGTCCGTAAAGTTTTCCTTCAGGGTTGTCCGTTCTGCCGAGTAGATAGTCTGTTGATACGTCAAAGTAATCGGCTATCTTAACAAGTACGGGATAGGACGGCATTATTGAGCCAAGCTCGTAACGAGCGAGAACGGGTTGTTTAACGTCGCCAAGCGCCGTAGCAAGTTTTGCTTGTGATAACTTTGCTTTTTCTCTTAATAACTTTATTCTATATCCAATAACATTCTCTTGCATATATACCTCTTTTTATTACTAATTTACATTATTATATTCGAAAAGTTTTTAAATGTCAATACGATATGAGTATATTTATTAAAATTAGGCATTAAAAGCGGAAAACAAACAACCGTTGGCGATAAAACTTATACAATAACATAGAATAAAAGCCAAGACTGTTTTTAACAATCTTGGCTTTTATCTTGAAAAATATTTAGTTTTAAAAAGTTCTTAATACGTACCACTTTTAATTATGGAAAGGCTCAAAATAATTATATCCTATCATTTTTTCGTCGTAAATAGCCTTCAAAGTATTTTTTAAGTCTTTCTTTAGTTTTTCTCCCCAATTTGGATTATTAACATCATACAGCAATATTCTTAGATGTCTATAATCAAAAGGAATATCATCCATCGAGCTTGCAATCATTATAGAAGGCTTTCCCCAAGCATGCGCTAGCCCTAATTCATAATTAACATTTCTATTCCCTCCTGTCATTACTGCAATTACAACTCGTGCCTTCTCTATAGACCTTGCAACATCATGCATAACAGGCTTAATTCCATATATATCATCTGCCCTTATTATTTCAGAATCTAAATCTAATTGAGTTTCCTTTATCAAATTATGCATTTTCTCAGACCATTTTTCTCCAAACGGCATTATAAGAAAAATAAAATTGTTTATTTCCTTTATGTTTTTTCTAAATTGTTCTGAATAAGAGGATAGTCCAAAAAATTCGCTATTTTCATTTTGAAACGCACCATTATATGTATTTAATGGGACAGAATCCAAATAATAAAATATAATGTACGCCGAGCCATCATCAAGCGAAAGGGTTATTTTTGATTTGGAAATATTAGTGATTCTATAATAAATAGAAGTTTTATGGCCTGGTTGATATATTGGAGCCTCCATACTTAACCCTTGCCTTATCCGTCCATTTCTCAGTTGAATCATTGCTATCATGTTATTGGGCAAATCTACAATCTCCCTACATTGAACAAAAATAGAGTCTCCAGGGTCAAGACTCGCTTTCTCATAGTGCTCCTTGTTCATGTTGTAATAGGACTGTGGGGTTAAATCATAGCCAATACAAAGGACTTTGTCTGGCTCTGCATTTTGCAATATTTCATTGTTTATTAAATCATAAACACCTGTGTCTGAAAGTATCTTCATATGATTTCTCCTTTGTTTATTCTTTAGTTAACTTTGCTTGTTCTTGCAGTAAAATAGATAATGTATCTTGAATATAACTATCAAATATTTTAGGATAATTATAAGAATAATGATATTCGTAAAAATTTGGCACACCATTTCTTGATTGATTATCTAAAAGTTCCCAACCAAGAGCATATTCTAAAAATATATTTACACATGGAGGAACGACTGAATCAAACATTAAATGAATATTATTTCTTATAATTTCTACCATCTTCATTTGGTTAGGAATTTTATACGTATCAACATAGTGCATCCATATCTTCCTTTCGTTTTCAGGTAAATCTTCAAACTTTTGGTCTTTCCCTATAATATAATTTCTTCCAAGTTGATATAATATTAAGTTAAACATTATTTTGGACTCTCTTATTATTTGGTCTAATGGACCGTAAAGTAAAGATATTTGCTTATCTATTAATTCCTTTTTCCATCTTTTTTGTTCTGCTATTCTATCATTTTCTTTTCTAATCTTTTCAGCTTTTATAGATTGCTTATAGGGAATTATCCATCCAAAAACAACTGCAATAACCGCCAATAAGGAAACAATAATTTCTATTATACGAAAAGCAATTTCCATAAATATTTCTCCTTTGTGATTTTAGTTTTCAGAAAATAGGCAAGGAGCAGCCTAACCTATTTTCTGATTTGTTTTGTTACCAAATGGCTACGTCGCCGTTTTCGTCGTAATGCCAAAAATAACCTGATGAAGTCGGCTTAGTTCCACTATAGTAATACCTCGTTGCCTTTATTAAACTTGAGTTGTAATATCCAATCGAAATGTTTGACCAATCGTTTACTGTACCTTTATAATATACACTTGTTAATGAATCGCAACTATCGAACGCAAGCTCACCTATACTTGTTACACTGTTGGGGATTACCACGCTCGTCAAGCCGTCGCAATAGTAGAACGCAACGTTACCGATAGAAGTTACGCCGTCGGGAATGGTTAATTCTCCCGTAATGAGCGTATCATTGATATACAATTCCCCCGCATAACACATAGGATTTGCAGAACCCATCATTAGGCCGTCAGAAAAATCTATTGCAAGCCAGCCTACAATATCTCCCGTATATTTAACCGTCTTCAACCTGCTGCCGCAGTATGCAAACGCATCACCACCAATCCTCGTTACACTATTGCCTATTGTTATACTTGCTAACGAATTGCAATACTCGAACGCATTACCACCTATACTTGTTACACTATTAGGTATTTCTATACTTGTTAATGACGAGCAATGAGAGAACGCCTTATAACCAATATTTGTTACACTATTACCTATCGTTACATTAGTTAATGAAGTACAAGCTCCGAACGCACAATCACTTATGCTCGTTACGCTATTTGGTATTTCAATGCTTGTTAGTGATTTGCAATTATAGAATGCATAATCACCTATACTTGTTACATTGTCGGGAATTCTAATATTAGATACATACCGACAACTATCGAAAGCACGCTCACCTATACTTATTACACCATCCGGTAAAATTATATCACTGGAAGAGAGCCATCCTGAGAATGCATACTCTTCTACATGCGTTACGCCATCTAAAGTAGACCAATCAATCATTTCTTTTGCACTTGGAACTTTTAACAATCTAGTTCCGTCCTTACTAAATAATATTCCATCTATGTCTTTATAATTAGGATTACTTTCTGCCACATTTATACTTATCAAATGGGAAACATCCCCATAAATCGTACTACCAGATGGAAACACGTTGCGACCTATAGCTGTTACACTACTTGGTATTTTAATCTCTTCCAACGAATAGCACTCGACAAAACATCTATCTGCGATTGATTTTGTATGCTCATTGATGGTGTACGCAGAACGACTGGTCTCCACCCCTATCAATACATAATATTCATTATTGTTAGCCTTTACATATTGTAGATTATTTTCGGTCTTTATTAATTTATTGCAACCTTCAAAGACGTTATACCCTATGAGTATATCATTATTTAGTATTTCTATCGATTCTAAAGACTTACAATAATTGAACGCCCCACTACCGATAGAAGTTACAGTATCGCATATTGTAACACTTGTTAAGGAAGAACACCCATAGAACGCATCAGCACCAATTTCTTCACCACTTGTTATAACAATTTCTTTTAATCGACCTCCCGGTATATACGATATTGCTAACGTTGGCAAGCTTGCTTTTTCTATAGGACAACCATCGAAGGCAGAATTTCCTATACTTATTACACTGTCTGGTATTTCTATGCTTGTTAGTGAAATGCAGTTATAAAACACATAATTATTTATTTTTGTGGCAGTAGTTATTTTTGCTTTAGTTTGTAATATGTCGTTTACATATAAGTTTTTAGCATAATATAATGGGTTTGCATCGTAATCACCAAAACTTATTTCTACCCATTGGTCTATTGTGCCTGTGTAGTTTACTTTTTTCAATGAAGAACAACCATCAAACGCATTATAGCCTGTACTCTTCACACCGTTTCCTATTGTTATGTCTGTCAAACTACTACAATTATTGAAAGCATAATTACCTATACTTGTTACGCTATTGCCTATTGTTATACTTGTTAATGATTTGCAATTATAAAATGCGTGATAACCTATATGTTCACCACCTGTTATGA
>JAZNMA010000136.1:0-23751 GCA_045579345.1 Christensenellaceae bacterium
GCATTTTAACAACGCCGTTCTTTCTTTCCACAACAAATTTTTGGTCAACTGTTGCTTTGCCATCAATGTTAACGCCATAAGCGTTTGCGTGATTTGCATAGTCAAAAACTTTTGCAGAGTTTAAGAAAGTTTTGCTTGGAACGCAACCTTCGTTAAGGCATACGCCACCAAATTCTCTCTTTTCGATAACCATGGTTTTAAGTCCTGCGTGACCTGCACGTTCAGCTGCAAGATATCCGCCCGGACCACCACCGATAACAATTAAATCAAAAATTTCCATAACCGTCTCCTTTAAATTGAATCAGCCATAAGATTGATGCTGAAATTTTCAAGATAATCTTTAAGGTCTTTTAAGAACCTTGAAGCAGGTGCGCCGTCAAGCGCTCTGTGGTCGTAAGAAAGTGAAAGTGCCATTGCAGTATAAGGAATGATTTCGCCTTCTTTACCGAGTTTAATTCTTGTTTCTAAAGTATTAACACCTAAAATACCCGTTTGTGGAGGATTTACAACCGGTGTAAAGCTTTCAATACCCATATTACCTAAATTACTAATCGTAAAGCTTCCGCCAGATAAGAATTCGGGAGAAAGTTTTCCGTCAATTGCGTCTTGTGATAATTTCTTAGACTTAACTGCAATTTCAGAAAGAGACATAGTGTCAGCGCCGAAAAGGGTGGGAACTAAAAGTCCACGAGGCGTATCAGTTGCAATACCCATATTAACGTGTTCAAAGTAACGCATTGTATCGCCGTTAATAAGATTTGCATTCAAATCTCTATGATTTTTAAGCACTCTTGATACTGCGTAAATAATAATATGATTTATTGTGATAGGCGGAAGTTTAAGGATTTCCGCATTGTCTTTAAGATATTTTCTGAACGCCATAATGTTAGTGCAATCGAAAGAAATAGTGTGGGTAAGCTGAGCCATAGTAGACAAGCTCATAACCATATTCTTTGCAATAACCTTTCTTATGTTGGACATCTTTTCGTCCTTATAAGCCTTCAAGTCGTCGCTTGCTTTTACTTCAACAGCAGGTGCAGTCGCAGTCTGAGTAGCAGGAGCAGTAACAGCGGGAGCAGCAGCAACAGCTTTAGGATTAAGACTTGCTTCACGAACGTCGCGTTCAATAATTCTACCGTTGGGACCGGTAGGAATAGCATCTTTAAGGTCTACGCCAAGTTTAACAGCAAGGTTTTTTGCTCTAGGAGAAGCAAAAATCTTACCATCAGCACTTGCTACGGTAGCTGTAGCTTGAGCTACAGGTGCGCTAGCAACAGTTGCAGTTTTAACCTCTTCTACTGCAGGGGCAGAAACTGCGCCACCGGGAGCAAGCGGAGACGGGTCGTCACCGTGTGCGCCAACTGCGCAAACGTTAGAGAGAACGGGAACTTCGTCGCCTTCTTCACAGAAAAGCGCGAGAACTTCACCTTCTATTTCCGCTTGGAAATCAAAAGACGCCTTATCGGTTTCATAAGAGAACATAACGTCGCCCACCTTAACGGTGTCGCCAACCTTAACGTTCCATTTAGTCAAAATGCAGCTTTCAACCGTAATACCAGCCTTAGGCATAGTAACAGCTTTAGCATTAGTTGAAACAGCAGCGGGTGCGCTTTGAACGGGTGCGGGAGCAGGTGCTTCAGCCTTAACTTCTTCTACTGCGGGTGCAGCTGCACCGTTAGGCGCAAACGAAGAGAAATCTTCACCCTTATTGCCAACTACGGCAATATTTGTTAAAACTGGAACTTCATCGCCTTCTTCACAGAAAAGTGCAAGAACTTCGCCTGCAACCTCTGCCGTCAAGTCAAAAGAAGACTTGTCCGTTTCATAAGAACAAATTGCGTCGCCAACTTTAACAGTATCACCGACTTTAACGTTCCATTTGGTAAGAATACAACTTTCTACCGTGATACCAGCTTTCGGCATCATAATCGGATTTGCCATAAAATTACTCCTTTATATTAATGAATTTTTTATAATGTTCTATTTATTATATTTTCTTTGCGTTAGCAAGAACGTACTTTTCAGCTTCGTCAGACCAAATACCGTTATTGCGCTCACAAATTTCAGCAAGGTCAGCAAAGAATTTGTCTGTCTTACCGAGTTCAGCAAAATCTGCAATAGCCGTCATAGGCATAGAGATGTGTGTATATACTAACTTTTTAGCACCCTTCATATTGGGGAGATTTAAAGTTGTGTCGATAACACTATCAAGACCGCCGACGTGTGAAATCATAATAGACGGGTTGATTTTGCCTTCGCCTGCAAGCTTAAGAGCTTCTCTCATGTCGTCAGTATTACCGCCACTAGTACCGGTAATTCTGTGGAAAGCATAGTGAACGTCATAGAAATTAAATTTAGCAGAGAAATCGGTTTTAGTAGGACCTGCAAAGAAGTTCAAGCAACCGTTTTCACCTAAAAGTGCGTCACCTTGTTCAACAAGTGCTGAAACTGGCGCGTATACGAATACGTCATCGTAACCTTTACCACCGTTAAGTTCTTTCATATAAGCAACGGGGTCTTCAATTGTAGAAGTGTTAACGTAAACGAGTTTAACACCGTTTTTAGCAGCTTCTTCAACAGTTAAAAGAGTAGCAGCTCTGTCTAGTCTAGCTTGGTCAATATCGGTAACAACCATGAGTGAAGGTTTTTTGTCAGCGTGAATGCCGTAGTCAACTGCGCCGAGTCCCATAGGTCCAACACCAGCTAAAATAGCAACTGCACCGCCCTCTTTAATACCCATAGCGTGGGTGTGGTTTTCGTAAACGCTGTGATAGTTTTCGTGGTAGCCTGCAATAATACAAGACATAGGCTCAGCAAGTGAAGCCTTAAAATAACTTTCTCCTTCATAAGGAATAAGACAATCACTTTCCATAACTTCACCAGGAATAACGATATAAGTAGCGTCGCCACCAATATCGCGGTAAGAATAGCCTGGCGCGATGTAAGGATTGCGCTTTAAGTTCATCGCCGGTTGAATACCGAATTTCATACCAGGTTTAAACAAATGTTGCCATTTAGCACCAACTTCTAAAATATCGCCACAGAATTCGTGACCGATAATAACAGGGTTGGTAGCAATATCTTCGGGAACTCTTTTATGTTTTTCACCTTGAATAGCAGCCTTGTAACTTGACATACAAATACTGTCAGAAACAACTCTAGCTAAAATTTCATCATCTTTAATTTGGGGCAATTCGAACTCTTCAAGTCTTAAATCGCTTTGACCGTAAAGCCTTACTGCTTTAGTTTTCATTTCTTATAATCCTCCAATAATTCATTTGGATTAATTATACCATATATTTAAAGTTTTGTACCCCCTTGAAATAAGGTTGCAAAAAAAAATTTTTTATGATAAAATATAAACATAAATAAACAGCTTTGAACAAACCAAACAACAAAATTTGCGAAAATGGAGATAAATTATGCTTTCTTTAGAGCGTCAAGAAGAAATTTTAGAGATTTTGAACAAAAATAAATCAGCAACTGTAGAAGAACTTGCAGGGGAACTTTTTGTCAGCGGTGCGACCATTCGTCGAGATTTAAGAGCAATGGAAAAGCAGGGACTTATAAAGCGTTCGCACGGAGGCGCAATGCCGTTTAAGTCAAGCGCAGAAGAGTCTGCTTTTGCAATCAGAGAACAAGAAAACACTGCCGCTAAAAGAACCATTGCAAACCTTGCCGTAAAACTTATTAAAAACGGCGACTCAGTTTTTATGGATAGTAGTAGTACGGTTGGAGTAACTATTCCTCTTCTTAACAACTTTAATTATTTGTCCGTAACCACGACGGGGCTAAGAAACGCCCTACTCCTTTCACAAACGAATAGCGTTAAAATTTATATTGCAGGCGGAAGAGTGCAAAATCACAGCAACTCTATAACAGGTACTGACACAATGGATTACATATCGAGAATACACGCCGATATTTCAATCATGAGTTGCACTGGGATTGACATAGTCAACGGCTTTACCGACGCAAGTATAGAACAAGCGAAGTTAAAACAACAAATGCGCAAAAATTCAAATAAACTGGCAATGCTGTGCGACAGTACTAAGTTTGACAAAACTTTCCTCTGTACCGACTTTGATTTTGACCAAGTTGATTACTTAATAACCGATAAAATGCCGTCAAAAGAATATCTTGATAAAATTGCACAAACCAAGTGCAAGCTTATCACCCCAGAAACAACTAATTTTTGATAAAAACAAAAAAACAGCCATTTTTAGCTGTTTTTTGTTTTTATAAACTTTTTATTCTTTTTCTATTATTACTGTAAAAGGTCCCTCGTTGGTTTGCGTTATCTTCATATCCGCACCGAAAACGCCAAGTTTTACGGGAACGCCTTGCTTTCTTAGCCCTTCAGCAACGTAAAGATATAATTCGTTTGCTTTTTCAGGCCCTTCAGCCTCAAAAAACGACGGACGGTTGCCATGTGAAGTATCTGCAAAAAGAGTAAACTGAGAAACTAATAATATTTCTCCTTTTTCGTCCAAAATGGACCTATTTATCTTTTCATTTTCATCTTCGCAAATGCGGAGTGGTGGAAGTTTTTTAATCATATAATCAGCTTGTTCTTTGCCGTCTCCTTTCTTTACACCTAGAAACACCACGTAACCAAAACCTATTTCTGAAATTAATTTTCCTTCAACTTCTAATTTAGCGTTAAGTACCCTTTGAATAACTGCTTTCATATCAATCCCCTTTTATGTTTACAATCATAACACAATAAAGAATATTTGACAAGCATATTTAAACTATGTTATATTAATAGAGGTGATTTTATGATTATTTCAGGATTAGAAAAAATGTCACTTGTTGACTATGACGGATACGTTTCAGCCACTATTTTTACAGGGGGCTGTAATTTTCGTTGCGGGTTTTGCCACAACTCCCCACTCGTTTTAAGTTATAAAGATTTACCAATTATTAGCGAAACGGAAGTTTTAGAATACCTAAAAAAGCGACAAGGTCTGCTTGACGGTGTTTGCATTTCAGGCGGAGAGCCAACTTTACAAAAAGATTTATTAAAATTTATCGAAAAGATTAAAAGTCTAGGCTATTCGGTTAAACTTGATACCAACGGCACTAATCCTGAGCTTGTTAAAACTCTGTGGGAAAATGGACTTGTTGATTACTTCGCTACCGACATTAAAGCCGATAAAGAAACTTACGCAAAAGTTATAGGGAAAGAAAAATTCGATATTAAAAATGTTGAAAAAACAGTGGAATATTTTATTATAAACCGAGTAAATCACGAATTTCGCACCACTTTAATAAAAGAATTTCATACAATAGATGTTATGTTAAATATAGGCTCGTGGATAAAAGGGGCAAAAAAATATTTTTTGCAAAAATTTATTAATAATGAAAACTGTATCGAAAAAGGATTTACCCAAATAGATAAAGAAACAGCAAATGAATATAAAAACATTTTGCAACAATACGTGCCAAGCACAAATTTAAGAGGATATTAAGAAAATAACCTGCAACAGATTTTCCGTTGCAGGTTTTTATTTTAAGTTTTACTTGCTGGGCCGTCGATACAAATGACGTCTTTTGCTGGAACTTTTTTATCAGGGTCACCACTGCCTCTCCATTCCGCACCTCTTGATACGGTTTGCCATTCTGCTTTCGTACCAGTAAACTTAAAGCTAGCTAAGCTAAAACAAGAATTAAAAGAAAAAGCACCGAGGTCTTCAAGTCCCTTATTAAATGTTACTTCCACTAAAGATTGACTTAAAGCAAAAGCGCTTGAGCCAATCTTTCTTAAACTTGGTGGAAAAACAACCGAAACTAATCCACAAGTTTCAAAAGCTTGGTTTCCTATTTCTGTTAATTTCGCAGGGAATTCTATGGTCTTTAGCGCAGTACAATATCTAAACGCCTCTTGACCGATTTTCTCTAATTTATTATTTCTACCAAAATCAAAAGTGGAAAGAGCCATACAAGAAGTAAACGCCCTTTGCTCGATAATTTTCAAATTACTATTGTCCGCAAATTTAACGTTTTCTAAATACAAACAAGCCCTAAAAGCCTCTCTATCTATGATTTCAACTGTCTCTGCAATAGTTACTTTTCTAAGCTTATTACAACCACTATAAACGCCAACCCCAATTCCCAAAATATCAACTCCGTTGATTTGACTAGGAACGTCTATAATAGTTAATTCCCTTGCATAGTCAGTAATACCTACTATAATATTATTTTTTACAATATGAACTTGGTCTTGTGTATTGACAACGGGCTCGTCCCCATCTTGCACTTGCGAGCAACCAGAAACCGTGCCAAGCAAAAGAATAAAGCATAACGCTAGCAATAAAAATCTAAAAAGAATGTGCTTTTTCATAATAACTCCATATTTTTTTATTGTTATTATATAAGATTACATTTATCATTTCAACCCGTATTATACGACGATTATGCTTTTTTATACGGTTTTAAAATAAATTTCCCGCAACGAATTTTTCGTTGCGGGAGGTTTTTACTATTTATTCAATAAAATCAACATCGATGTACAAATCTGCATCACTCGGAGCACTAATTACAGTATCATTAACGTCGGTAATTGTGGTTGTGCAAGAATAATTATAATAAGCCGGAAGCATTCCGCTAAACAAAGCATAAATTTGATAGTAGTAATCAATCTTTTCCAAATTGCCCTCTGCGTCTAAATGTACTATGTAGACAATGTCACTAACAGCAAGTGCGGTTATGTCTGCTTTCATGTTTTGTTCAATAAACGCTTGTGCTTCTGACCCGCTTATTTTAACGGTTAGCGTTGCCCCACCGTCAGCATCATTTGACAGGTTAAAGTATCCGTTTGAAAGAGCTTCATTAGATGGAACGAACAAGCGGTTTTGTTTTACGTCTAAATTAATCCCTGTTGCATTTTGCAAATCTTGATAACTTCCATCATCCTTTGTTTTTCCAGATTGACCGTTATTTTCAAACAACATGTAAACAACGTTATCATCACAGATAATTTCACAAATAGTTGTAGTTGTTTCAACCCCTGCTTCAAGTTCTGGCACTTGCATTTTATCCCAGTCTATAGTTATAACGTACTTTTCTTTGCCATAAAACTCATCGCCAGCATATGCGTATTTATATTCTAAATCTTGAGTACCAAAGCCTTCAACCAATCCCGCTCCAGGAATCATCATGCTTAAATCAACATCTATACTAACGTCTTGCTTTGAGTTAAATGTATAGTTTCCACTTTTTGTTAAATTATCAGAAAGGTTAGCATAAATAGTAGCCGCACTTTGCCCTAGATATGTACTATCGCCACTAGTTGGGTGGTTAGGAATTGTCGGCGTTTGTGGTCCAGTTGGAACGGTTGGGTTTACCGGTGTATCCGGAGTGTCAGGAGTATCTGGTGTATCAGGAGTATCCGGCGTGTCTGGAGTATCTGGTGTATTAGGAGTATCCGGCGTGTCTGGAGTATCTGGTGTATTAGGAGTATCCGGCGTGTCTGGAGTATCTGGATTGTCGGGATTTTCTGGTGTAGTAGAAACTATTTCAAAATTACAGTCATCACAAAAACCGTTATCATCGGCATCTACGTGAGCCGTAGATTCAGTTTCTTTACCACAACTACAAACTTTCCAATGCGATTCTTCATTAAACTCATACTTTAAATATGCATGTTCATGAGCTGGTTCATCACCACCGCTAGCGTCGCAAGCAACGAGCGAAAGCGTACCTAAAGACAGCACAACTGCTAAAATAATACTAACAAATTTTTTTATAATATTTCCCTTACAACAAATTTATATTTATTCAATTTATATTATTCAATTTCAAAGGCATCTTTACCTAGTCCACAAATCGGGCAAGCCCAATCTTCAGGGATGTCTTCAAACTTTGTTCCTGAAGCAATTCCGTTTTCAACATCACCTATTGTTTCGTCGTAAACATAACCACAAGGGCAAACGTATTTCATTATAAACTCCTATAATTTAAATTTCTAAACTTTCAATATAAAGGCTTGCATTAGTTGCCGCAACCGCCCCATCGCCAACCGCGGTTGAAACTTGCCTTACTGCTTTTGTTCTACAATCTCCCGCAACAAACAATCCTTCAGTTTTAGTCTTGCACGTTTCATCTGCTATAATATAACCCATTTGGTCCAAGTCAACTAAATTAGCAAACGCTTTATTGTCCGGAACTTGACCAATTGCAACAAAAACGCCTGTAATTTCGTGCGTTAAAATATTGCCGTCATTATCCTTATATTTAATAGCAGTAAGTTCATCTTCGCCTATAAAATCAATAACGCTTGTATTTGGTCTCCATTCTACGTTTTCTTTAGCAAGTAACGCTTTTACGTGCGCTTTATCACCAAAAAACTTATCGAATAAAGTATACACGTAAACTTTTTTACAATACGAAGCCAATAGTAGGCTATATTGAAGAGCGGTATTAGCATCGCCAATTATTGCAACTTCCTTATCTTTATAAATAGGTCCATCACAGATAGCACAATAATAAACACCTCTGCCGACCAAATCTTCTCTATTTGACTCCGTCCTTAAATGTTTATGTTTAACACCCGATGCAATAATAACGCTTTTAGCTAAATATGCGTTATATTCTGTCTTTACCGCAAAGGTTTTATCAGAATTTTTTTCTATTCCGATAACCTTTTCAATTTCAACTTCCGCACCGTGTGCAGAAATTTGCTCAAATAGATTATCCGCAAACTGCTCCCCGCTTATTTCTTTAATCGAAGGATAATTTTCAAGTCTAGGAGAGGTAGCAACCTGTCCGCCTAAGCTTTCGCTTTCTAATACTAAAACTGTCTTATTATTCCTGAGTGCATACAGCGCGGAGGTCATTCCTGCCGCGCCTGCACCTATTACTATTAAATCGTACATTATCTATTCTCTATAAACTTTCTGATTTCACTTGCATTATCAAACGCTTCAAAGCCGTTTCCGTTCGGTACTAATAGGGTTGGAGCTTTTTTAACGCCGTATTTTAAAGTGAGTTCTTTATCTTCTTCTGCGTTGACGATGGTATATTTAACACCTGCTTTATCAAGCATCATTTTACTCGTTTTACAGTTTGGGCATCCGTTTCTTGTGAAAAGAACAGGTCCGTCAAGTTCGGGTTTAACTTCTTCTTTCTTTTCGCAAACACATGCATCTTCAGCCTTTTTCGTAAGCTTTGAGTTTTCAATGTCGTAAACTTTTCTATCCGCAAATTCCTTTCTCTTACCGTCGTTCCAGTTCTGTATCGGACGATAGTAACCGGTTATACGGCTATAAACTTCGGTATTTTTTCCACAGGTTGGGCATTCGTAAACTTCGCCAGCAATATAACCGTGGTCCGCACAAACAGAATATGTCGGAGACATTGTGTAGTAGGGAAGCTTATAGTTTTCGGCTATCTTTTTAACCAAATTTGCCGCAGCTTTCCAGTCGGGTAATTTTTGACCCAAGAAAGCGTGGAATACAGTACCAGAGGTATAAAGGGTCTGCAATTCGTCTTGAATATCAAGGGCAGAGAAAATATCTTCAGTGTAACCTACCGGTAAGTGCGAACTGTTAGTATAATACGGTGTTTTGTCGTTATCTGATGCGGTAATAATGTCAGGATACCTCTTCTTATCATGTTTAGCAAGACGGAAAGAAGTAGATTCAGCCGGCGTTGCTTCTAAGTTATAGAGGTCACCGTACATTTCTTGGTAGTCAGAAAGTTTGTTTCTCATAAAGTTCAAAACTTGTTTTGTAAAGTTTTGCGCTTCAGCATTAGTAAGGTCCTTTTTAATCCACTTTGCGTTGAGACAAGCTTCGTTCATACCAACCAAACCAATTGTTGAGAAGTGGTTATTAAAGGTTCCCAAATATCTCTTAGTATAAGGATAAAGACCAGCTTCTAATAATTTCGTAACGGTATCTCTCTTAACTTTAAGTGAACGAGCAGAAATATCAAGCATGCGCTTTAATCTGTCATAAAATTCCTCTTCAGTATTAGAAAGATAAGCAATTCTAGGCATATTAATAGTTACAACACCGATAGACCCTGTACTTTCACCGCTACCAAAGAAACCGCCTGATTTTTTACGAAGCTCTCTTAAATCCAATCTTAGTCTACAGCACATTGAACGAACGTCGCTCGGCTCCATGTCGCTGTTAATATAGTTTGAGAAATACGGAGTTCCGTATTTAGCAGTCATTTCAAACAACAACTTGTTGTTTTCAGTTTCCGACCAGTCAAAATCAGAAGTAATTGAATAGGTAGGAATAGGATACTGGAATCCCCTTCCGTTTGCATCGCCTTCAATCATGATTTCGATGAAAGCTTTGTTGACCATTGCCATTTCTTTTACGCAATCTTTATATTTAAAGTCCATTTCCTTTCCGCCGACGATAGCGTTCATTTCCGCTAAGTCATTCGGAACAACCCAGTCAAGCGTAATATTTGTAAATGGAGACTGAGTACCCCATCTGCTCGGAGTATTAACACCGTATATAAATGACTGGATACATTGTTTAACTTCTTTATAGGTTAAGTTATCAACTTTAACAAACGGTGCTAAATAGGTATCGAAAGATGAGAATGCTTGCGCACCCGCCCATTCATTCTGCATAATACCTAAAAAGTTTACCATTTGGTTACAAAGAGTAGATAAATGTCCCGCAGGAGATGAAGTGATTTTTCCTGCAACACCACCTAAGCCCTCTTTAATAAGTTGACGTAGCGACCAACCTGCACAATAACCTGTAAGCATTGAAAGGTCGTGAATGTGAATATCAGCATTTCTATGCGCCTCACCAATTTCGTCGTCATAAACCTCGCTAAGCCAATAGTTTGCAGTCACTGCCCCGCTGTTAGAAAGAATTAGACCACCAACAGAATAAGTAACGGTAGAATTTTCCTTAACACGCCAGTCAGCCACCTTTAAATAATCGTCTACAACCTTCTTGTAGTCAACGAGAGTTGACTTAATATTACGAACTTTTTCCCTCTGTTTACGATATAAAATGTAGCTCTTCGCAACATCAACGTAACCTGCTTGAATTAAAACAACTTCAACACTGTCTTGAATATCTTCAACGTTGATAAGATTGTCTTTAATTTTTCTTGAAAAATCTGCGGACACGCGGAGAGTTAACATATTGAGAATATCCGCTGTATAATTCACCCCTTTGGCATTAAAAGCTTTAGATATAGCAATAGAAATTTTGCTCATATCATATTCAACTAATTTGCCGTCTCTTTTCCTAACTTGAAACATTTTTCTCCTCCGTATTTGTTTTTTATTGTGTGCTCATTTAATATATCACAATATATTGTACCTTGTCAACGGATTATGACTATATTTTGTAAAAATATTTTTCACGACCACAATATCTTGTGTTTTAACAAAAAAACGCCCCTTTGCACAAATCTTTGCAAAGGGGCGCTAATTTCATGTATTAAATTAGATAATAAACAAGAAACGACAAATCTTTTTGTTTAGCAACATGCAAATAAGGTCAAGAACCCAAACAACAGTAAACCCGCCGAACAAACGAACGATAGTAGCTATAATAGCCCCCTCTTTGAAACGAGTAACTACACCACAAATCCAAGACGTAAACGGAATAATCGCTAACACCAAACTAACGATATAATCCAAACCAAAATAATCACTTTTCTTTGCCATAATATGTACCTCCTAATAAATATATAATGTTATAATAGCGGAAAAAACCGAAACAAATAACACTGTATGTATATTATACTATAGAAAAAGAAATTTGTACATAGTTTATGAAAAATTTTTAATAAAATATTTTTTATATGAGAGTAGAATTGACTTGATTTTATTTAAAAAATATATTAGAATAGTTAGGTAATTAAAGACGGAGAGGTGTCAGAGTGGTCTAATGTGCACGCTTGGAAAGCGTGTATAGGGCAACCTATCGGAGGTTCGAATCCTCTCCTCTCCGCCAAAACAAAAAAAGAGCACTAACGGTGCTCTTTTTTGTTTTGGTTGATGAGGCGTGTGGACAGAGAAGTTTGGTTCGGTTCTGCCATCGTAACGAAGTGGAGATATGTCCTCTCCTCTCCGCCACAATGAAAAAAGAGTGCTAACGGCACTCTTTTTTTGTTGTAGTTGATGGGGCGTGTGGACAGAGAAGTTTGATTCGGCTCTGCCATCGTAACGAAGTGGAGATGTGTCCTCTCCTCTCCGCCAAATAAAAGCACGGAAATCACCGTGCTTTTAATCTTTTCTTCCTATTAAGTAATCGATTTCTTCATTAAAATAGTCCGCTATTTTACAAAGATTTGTAAGACTTATTTCTCTTTGACAAAGTAAATATCGAGAAATAGTCTGCTGTGGAATTTTTACTTTGTTAGCAAATTCCGAAATACTCATATCCCCAATTAAAAGTTTTAAGTTTTGCGCAAACGCAACAATAATTTTATTTTCCATATTGTTATTTTACACCAATTGGTGTATTTTTATTGACATTACACCAATCGGTGTGGTATACTTATCATAATTTAACAAAAGGAGAGCTTTTATGCACAACGAAAAAGACAAAAACTTAACAAGATTTTTACTCACATTTTTCCTCGGTTGGATTGGTAGCATAATTATTAATGCCACTGATTTTAAACCCAAAGGATACAAATCTAGAACTTTAGCATACTTCTTTTTAACATCGATTACCTTTGGTATATATGGATTAGTAGCTTCAATAAGCAATCTTTCCTTTGATCCAGCAAAAGAATCTAACATTGGTTACGCAAAAGAAGAAGGATATGTTTATGATGCAAACTCTTATCAAAAAGATACTACTGATTTTGTTGTAGATAATGCTCAAGCACATAATAATGATACAAGTCTAACTGTAAATAAAAAGATACAAAAGATTATCATTTTAGTGATGGCGATATTCTCTTTACTCACACTTACATTTACATTATGTGAATCTGGATACGTAGAAAATGGATTTACTTTTTTTGCTTTTAAAAGCGAAATAATAACTAGAGATTATAGTTGGGCAATTTATTTGATAGGCGTGCTAAGTATATTATTTTTACTTATATCTTTAGCGTTGATAACCTTCTCAATACTTAATTTCTTTCTTAAAAAACGTTTTAACTTTAATTTAATTATTGCTATAGTTAGTATTGTTATTGCAGCATTGTATATGATTATTGGTATTGTTTTCGTATCGGTTTCCAAAGCAACTTGGGGTAGCAAATATTATTTTACGACATCTGCATACATTCCTTTAATAATACAAGCGGTTTTATTAGCTGCACATATAGTTTGCGATAAAATAAAAATATCAGCAGTATCTACAAAGGATAATTCACAAAACAGCGTTTTATCCACTCCAGTATTAAACAAAGCTATAAGCGAAGAGCAACAAATAATCAAATATAAAGAAATGTTAGACAAAGGAATTATTACAGAAGAAGAATTTAACGAAAAGAAAAGAAAAATTCTGGGCTTATAACATTAGAAAATTTTATCTTAATTTTGAAAAAAAGCATTCCGTTTTAACACGAACTGCTTTTTTGTACTAATAATAGGATAATTAAATTATCATCATATTACTTGTTTTTGTTGCCCCAATAATCCTCCCCAATGCTTTGTGACAACAACTAAGGTTGAACAAAATAATTTAAGAGCGATAAAATTCTCGCCCTTTTCTTTAGCATAAAATTCGAACATCTTCCCGAGCTCTCCGCCACAATGAAAAAAGAGTGCTAACGGCACTCTTTTTTTGTTGTAGTTGATGGGGCGTTTGGACAAAAAAGCTTGGTATCGCTGTTAAATTTTAATTTTAACAATGGCTTCGGTAACATCTGTTAAAACTAATTCGCCATTCTGATTGTAAACTTCAATAGTTACTTCGGCTATGCCATTTTTCGCATTGCGTGGTGTAAGCGCAGTAATAGTTGCTTTTGCGGATAATTCATCGCCCGCAAAAACAGGTTTTAACCACTCTATTTTAGTGGATTTACCGGCAAGAAGTTCTTGTCCGAAAAAATCAACTTCTAAATATTTAGCCCACACCGACATAAAACTCATTACGCCTGGCGCGATGAGTTTTCCAAAAGGCGTACTTTTAGCGTATTTCTCGTCAGTATGAAGAGGAATATTATCATAGTTATATGCGAAATCTAGCATTTTTTGTTTATCAATAATTGTAGGCGCTATATCAACTGTCATGCCTAATTTTAATTGGTTAAAATACATAATTAAATCCTTTATAAATTATTTTACTGTTTGCGGTGAATATTCTTTCTTTTGCCCGTGACCGCCAAAAATACTCCACTTGCCAACACCTAATCTTTGCAGGAAAGCAGAACGCTCTTTTGAACATAATTCTGAATCAGTATCAACAGAAGTCATAAGTATTGGCGCGAATTGATTATATTCAGCTTGTTTTTTGGTTAACTCTTTTAAGTTTACAAACACGTCGCCTGTAAAAGCTACCTTATGTTCAAAATCAATCAATAAAATTTCACCCGATAAATGCCCTCCTTTGCCTTCGTAAACTTCAAAGTTGAGTTCACCAACTGTATAAAAACCAATTTGTTCTATAGGTGCAGTTAAACTAGATTTTTTCCACATAGGACAAAGTTTGTTTTTATCAACCACTTCATACTTGGTTAAAATTTTGCAGATGTTAACGTAAGGAAGATGTAAATGATTTTGTTCTCTAAACCCCGCCCTTTTATTTGCTTCGGCTTCTAAACTTTCGGCACTTCTTTTACTAACTATAACTTCGTCAAATTCATTTAAAAGACCACAGTGGTCAACGTCTGCGTGAGTTATTACTAAACGTTCTTTTTTGCTCTTAAAATCTGGAATAATAGTATTTATAAGGTCTAGCATTTCCGTTTTGTAACAAGCGTATCCAGAATCAACGAAAACTCTTTCGCCGTTACTTTCTATAATTGCAGTATTGCTACCACAATTAGGTTCTATTAAAGTTATCTTGGTATTAGCGGAAATGATATGTTCGGTTATTCTTGGCTTAAAATTTTCACCTTTACACTCTTTTAAAAGTTCAGCAAATCTGCTAATACTATCAAAAGTTTTATAAGGAGAAAGTCCTTGTTCATCAAGAGTTTGCATTGTTAAGTTTACGTTAACTAAAATTTCTTCTTTGCTTTCTTGAGAAAGCACCATCGTTTTTACTAATTCGTCAACGTAGGAGTTATAAAATATGCTATTATCATAAACTTTTTCAGTGTTATTATAATTTATAACTTTAACGTCACAAATTTTTTCGGCTTGAGCTAAAAATTCTGACAAACAAGTTGCTTCGTTGACGTATAAGCCCATTTTAAACTGTTGATAATCACTTCCATTTTCTTGCGAACTAATATAAGAAATATTAAAATTGAATTTGCTTATTAATTCTAAAACGCCAGTAACGCTACCAGGCTGGTCTTTTAGACGAAAAGACAGCAAAATAATTTTACTATTTTCTTCACCGTTAGAAAGATAACCGATTTCTTTTAGTTTTTCATTTGCCTTTTCTAATTGTTTTTCTTCGCCATCAACTTCAATAAACAAGGTATGTGAATCCACTGCTTTGTTATAACTTACCCTTGTAATGTTAATATCAAGTTCAGAAAAACATTTACTTGCTTTTAAAAATGCACCTATTTGATTTGGCATATTAGTAACAAAAGTCTTTTTCATAACGTAAACATCCTTTTGAAAAAAATAAAAACCCGTCTCAAGTTTTACTTTGAGACGGGTATAAAATACTCGCGGTACCACTCAAATTGCAGAATTACTGCCTCTTTAGAGTCTATCAACTCCTATGCACTGACGTAGCAAACACGGAAAGCGCCTACTTGATTAAACTCTTTTGGACTTTCAGCTCGGAAGTGATAAGATTCCTATCGGTTTTTGTCGGGATTCCACCGCCCCCGACTCTCTTTGAAAAACGCTTGATAGCATCCGTCTTCGTCTTAGCTTTTGAAATTTAATTAAGCAAAGTTTAGCACCTAATAACCTCTTTGTCAACCATTTTTTATAATTTTTTGTTTTAAAAAAGTATAAAAAGTTAAAGTTACAAACAATATTAACTCATCAAAAAGTAATAACAACTTTCTCGATAACAGAAATAGTGCATTGAAGAATATTTATTTAAATTGACATCTAAAGCGATTTATGGTAAAATTTTAAAAAAGAATATTAAAGGTGTACTATGGTTAAGCTATTAAATTTTTGGTATATATTTTTCATAGTTCTTTTATCCAGTGCAATAGTCGGATTATACTTTTTATTGAGAAATAAGACAGATAAGACTAAAAAATAGTTCTTGGTGCATTGTTATTTTTTAATCTTGCACTCCACTTTTTAAAGTTGACATTCCCGCCCTATAGCACAAATCCTGAGCTTGCAATGAGAGAAGTGTGGTTCGTCAACGTGTGTGGAACAAGTGTTTTATTGTTTCCGTTTATTTTTATATCAAAGAGTTCCGTTGCAAAAGACTATATGGCTTTTTTAGGTATTATAAGCGGTTTCTTAGCAATGCTATATCCTACCGAAGCAATAGGCAAAAGCGTACTGACTTTAGACTTGTGGCGATTCTACATCTGTCACGGTATAATTATAGCCGTACCCATGCTTATGCTTTTACTAAAATTACATAAATTAGACGTTAAACGTATTTGGAAAACGCCAATATGTGTGTGCGCAATGTTGCTTTTTATAATTTGTAATCAAGTTCTTCAAAGCGAACTTGGAATAATTCCATTAAGAAACGACGATATGCTAAACGTAAATTTTAGAAACCCGTCTTTAATTTGGGGGCCAACTGATGGAGTTGCAGTTATTTTTTCTTATCTTACGCCGTCGTTTATGAAAACTGTGCCTGTCGGTGCTTACGCTGGGCAAGAAAAATATTGGCCGTTCTTCTGGATGTTGCCTGGAGTTATCATTTACTTTATACTCATACCATTAATAATCTGTTTGATATTTGATTTTAAGCAGACAAAAAATACTTTTATAAACTTACTCAAACTATTCAAAACCAAAAAAGAAACAAAAAACAGTTAAAACAATATAAATCACTATCAATTTTGGTTAATTTTGCTAAAACAAGCCTTTAAAATATTAAAATTTAATCGAAAAATTTATTTTTTCGTTTTTTGTGCTTGACAACGTATTTTTATAGGGGTATAATAAAAAAAACCGTTGACGGAGAGTAAGTAAGTTTCATTTACTTTTTTTTAGAGAGTTGCAGATGGTGTGATTGCAATAAAAAGATTGAATCCGAATGGACTCCTGAGGGCGAACGAACGCAAAATTTTGCAAGTAGCAATCGACGGGTACTGCACCCGTAAAAAGGCAGAGCGTATAATTGTACGCAATAAAAGTGGACTTATTTAAGTCAATTTGGGTGGCACCACGGTAGAAATTATCGTCCCGAAGAACTATTTGTTCTTCGGTTTTTTTAATTTTGAGGAGTATAAATTATGAAAAAGTTATCTACTAAAAAACTAGTTTTAACCGCTTTATTTACTGCACTCATAACGGTATCAACACTATTTATAAGAGTACCGTTACCAACCGGATACGTAAATTTAGGCGATGCGTTTATTCTTTTATCCGTTTTTATGTTAGGCCCTATTTACGGTACGGTATCGGCGGGATTAGGCTCGTTTATAGCGGACCTATTCGGATACGTATCCTACGCACCCGGCACACTGATAATTAAAAGCATTATGGCTCTAATTGGTTGTTTACTTTATAACTTTATATTAAAGTCCACTAAACGCTACTTCGTTGCAGAACTAATCGCCGGAATATTTGCAACGCTAGTGATGGCTATAGGTTATTTTGTTTACGAAACTTTATTTTTTGTTTCCGTATCGATTTCAATAATAAACCTGCCGTATAATCTTTTGCAAGGCATAGTGGGAACAGTAATAGCAATTTTAATAATGAGAATTATCGTCGCAACTAAGATACTAGATAAATTGCAAAAATAAACAGGAGAAAAAATATTATGAAAAAACAAATTCCTTACAAAATTTATCTTTCAGAAAAGGAACTCCCGAAAAAATGGCTTAACTTAAGAGCGTTCATGGAAAAAAAGCCCGCGCCTTTACTTAATCCTGAGACCTTAAAACCAATCACTGAAGAAGAACTTTCTAAAGTTTTTTGCACCGAATTAGCAAAACAAGAAATAGATGATACAACGCCATATATAGAAATTCCAGAAGAAATACGCAATTTTTATAAAATGTATCGTCCTGCTCCGCTAATTAGGGCTTACTGCTTAGAAAAAGCGCTCGGTACTCCTGCAAAAATTTATTATAAGTTTGAAGGAAACAACACTTCAGGCTCACACAAACTTAATTCTGCAATCGCACAAGCGTATTATGCAAAAAAGCAAGGTCTAAAAGGTGTTACAACTGAAACGGGCGCAGGACAATGGGGAACGGCTCTTTCTATGGCTTGTTCATATTTTGGATTAGACTGTAACGTCTATATGGTCAAGTGCTCATACGAACAAAAGCCCTTCCGTAGAGAAGTTATGCGAACTTACGGTGCTTTCGTTACCCCATCACCCTCAGAAACAACTGAGGTTGGCAAAAAGATTCTCGAAAAATTTCCCGGCACGACAGGCTCACTAGGTTGCGCTATATCTGAGGCTGTTGAGGCTGCATCTAAAAATCCTGAATATCGTTACGTATTGGGTAGCGTACTAAATCAAGTACTTTTGCATCAATCTGTTATTGGATTAGAAACCAAAACAGCACTTGATAAATACAAAATTAAAGCAGATATAATCATAGGTTGTGCAGGTGGTGGTTCAAATTTAGGTGGTCTTATCGCTCCGTTTATGGTAGAAAAAATAAAAGGTAAAGCCGACTATCAAATAATAGCGGTTGAGCCTGCATCTTGCCCAACTTTAACGCGCGGAAAATATGCATATGATTATTGCGACACAGGTAAGGTTTGCCCCATTGCAAAAATGTACACTTTAGGTAACGGCTTTATTCCCTCTTCAACACATTCAGGCGGTTTAAGATACCACGGCATGACCACTACCCTTTCGGAATTATACGACCAAGGACTCATGGAGGCAAGGTCTGTTGAACAAACCGAGGTGTTCAAAGCCGCAGAACAATTTGCAAGAGTTGAAGGTATCCTTCCCGCCCCAGAGTCGTCACACGCAATCCGCGTTGCTATAGACGAAGCAATGAAATGTAAGCAAACGGGCGAAGCTAAAACGATAGTATTCGGTTTAACCGGAACAGGATATTTTGATATGTACGCTTATAAAAAGTACAATGATGGAGAAATGGGCGACTACATCCCAAGCGAACAGGATATAAATAAAGGGCTCGAAAGTATTCCAAATATAAGAGTTTAATAATCAAGAAATAGGCTTTCCCCGAGCAATCAGCTCGGGGAAATTTAATTATCTTAAAATCGTGCTAAATTTAGGCGTTTATAGTTAAATTTTCTATTTAAAAATCAAGTAAATTATGCTATAATTTTTATATATTTTTTAAGGTAGGTACAAAATGAAAACTAACCTTACGTCATTAAAGTTTAAATTGGAAGATTTAACTGGTAAATTTTCACTTTCAATCTCGCATGAAACAAAAAACTTAGAAAAAGTTGACTTTTGTTTAATCGAAAACAAAACAGGGCGAAATTTAAGCTTTTCTTTTCCCCTTTCAAAAAATAGTGAAACGGTAGAATTTAAGATAGAAAATCCTACGCTTTGGTCTATAGAAAATCCTAATTTATACTCATACTCAGCTACAGTTTATTATACTGGTGGTAAAAGCCAATTAAGTGGAAAATTCGGCGCAAGAATTCTTTCAACCGATAAAAAGAACGTACTACTTAATGGAAAAAAAGTATTTATAAAGGGATACATCCGCGGTGCAAGAGCGCATGAACATTTAAACAACGGCAATCTAAGTGAATACGATTTTTACCGCAAAAATATATTACAAGCAAAAAAATACGGATTTAACTATATAAGATTCCACACTACCATCCCACCAAAAGAATTGTTTGAAGTTGCGGACGAATTGGGCATGCTCATTCACATAGAGCTCAGAAGTTCCGAGTATGACAATTTATCTGAAATGAGTTTCGCAAAGGTTTCACTAGTATCCGACGATTTTATCTTAAACGTAATAGATGAGTTATACGACCATCCCTCGCTTGCGGTTTATTGCATCGGAAATGAGTTAAAATCGCTAGTTGAACCTGAAAGGATTGAACAAATAGGCGAACTAATAAAAGCAACCGACCCGTCAAGATTGTTTCTAGATACGTGTGCATGGGGAGAAATCGGTAGGAAGAACGTGGATATAGACGTTCAGCACATGAGCTACTACTTCCCTTTCAATAAGCACTCTAAGATGTTTGACGATTTGAGATTTATGCACATGCTGACCGAAGAACAGATTGCAAAGGACGAAAAGCTTTTCACCGTACCTTTAATTGCACACGAAGTTTGTCACTACACGGCTTTGCGGGACTTTTTGGAGCTTAAAGAGAAGTTTATTAAAAACGGGACAGAACTACCGTGGTGGATTGACGAAGAACTTAAAATGATAGAAGAAAAAGGTTTTGCAGACATCTACGACGCGCTCTACTCTGCAAGTAAACTTTTCCAATACGAATGCTGGAAAACTGCGTTTGAAGAAATTAGAACGAGTAGGCTTTTAGGTGGTTTTCATTTTTTACAATTTGCAGATACTGATAAATACGAAAACTCTAACGGTGTAGTTGATTGTTTTGACGACGATTTAATATCAGCTAAAGACTTTTTAACTTTCAACGGAAACGTGGTTTTATCTGTAAAGCTTATTAAACGTAACTTCTATGAAAACGAAAAGGTAAATTTCCCAGTATATCTATCTAACTGCGGAGAAGACGACTTCACCGACGGAGAAATTAATTATAAACTAGTCGATGCTGACAATAACTGTGTGTATGAAAATACTAAAAACATAAAGCTCGTTAAAGGACTAAGTAAAATCGACCAATTGATATTTACAATGCCTCAATTAAGTAAAGCTAATCTGTATACCCTTGACGTTACAATTAACTCAGGAAAAGAAAAAGTCGCTTTTAACACGTATAAACTATGGATTTATCCCGAATATGAAAAGCAAAGTTATGAGACTTTTTGCTCCTATGAAAGTAAAAAATCGGTTATAACGGACGATATTAAAAAAGCGCTTTCTAGCCTAGAAGAAGGAAAGAACGTTTGTCTTATTTACCGTCAAAAATGGACAAGACACCTAAAAAACCAAGACATGCAAAACCCAGACTTATGTTTTAAGGCAACTTGGAATAGGTTTAAGCCCGTTATTTGGGATAGAGGTACTAACTTCGGTGGAATATGTGAAAACCGATTATTAAACAAGTTCGGTTTGAATACTGGAAAATACTATGATTTCAACTATTCGGTAACGAGTGACGATTGCGATAAAATTATTCTTGACGACTTCCCGATTACAGTTAAATCACTAATAAGCGGAACGGATAAAAACTGTCGTGACAGATTTGACGCTTCCCCCACCTTTAATCTACACGAGCTTGAGTACGACAGAACTTTAAGAAACTTCTCATACATGTTTGAATTAAAAGTTGGAAAAGGAAATCTTTTAGTTTGCGGTTTAAACCTAACTGGAATGAACGAACACGAACCGTCGAGCATGAACGTAGCAAACTTTATACTAAATTATATAAATTCCGATGAGTTTAATCCATGCAATGAGATTTCAGTTAAGCAATTAAAAGAATATATGAAAGACTGCGCTGAAGCTCCAATAAAAGAAAGAATGATGACGCAGTTTTGGCAATTGGACGAAGAGCCCGTTGAAACGGAAGAGTACTGGAAAAATTCTGAAGAATACTTAAAATAAATAATCCAATAATTAACAAAAGCAAAAAGGCGAGAAAAATTTTTCTCGCCTTTTAATATTTATAAAATTTTAAATTATACAAAAGCGTTTGTAAATTTTTATAAGATAATACTAATTAAAAATAGATTTTTGACAAGATTTATCCTTTTATGATATTTTCCTCTCATAAACGCTATTACCTTAGGTTTATAATCAGTTTTACCGTCAAATAAAGGGGGAAATATGAAACGATTAATTATAGCACCGCTAATAGTTGTAATTATTTTAGCGTCTTTTTTCCCTTTTACTCTAATAAACGTAAATGCTGAATCTAGCAAATATCTTAGAGTAATTACAGAGGACACTGCCTTTTATAAGAGCGTAAACGATAACGCTCCGCTTTTCTATCTACCATATACGTATTACGTAAAACCATTAGGCAGTAGCGGACTTTACACACACGTCGAATGTTATGGGCAAGGTGGCACTGTCGCTTTGGACGGTTATGTTTTAACAGAGCTTCTTTACGATGATAAGCTAGCCGTTATTAACCCATACGTGGTTATGGAAATGACGACGATAACTACCGCAGTACTTTACGGTGACAGCAATTTAGAAGAGCCCGTACAATACCTCTTTGCGGAGCGCAAACTAAACTACTACGGCTCTTTAACTTGCGGTGAACAAATAATATATTATTGTTCGTATAATAATCGATTGGGATACGTAAAAGAAAGCGACGTGTATCCATTTACTATTGCAAACCACCCTAACGAGCTGACCTTTTTGCCGACCGAAACCCCAAAAGAACCAAATAAAACAGAAACTTCTTCAGATAAAGATTTATTTACGCTAAGAATTTTTATCGTTTTATGCCTTATTTTCGCAGGAGTAATAGGCTTAGTAGTTGCACTAAATAAAAAGCCTAAAAAAGCGACTACAATAGGCTATTATGATGAAAACGATTACGAATAACTAGGCGATTAAACGAGTTTGTACAAAAGTTTTTTCGGGATTTTCTGTAATTTTGGTTTTTTCAGCATTCGACTTGTTTTGACTCGGTTTTTTATAAGATTTTTCATGTTCAATGGTATAACGTAAAAGTTTTTTAAAAAAAGCAATATTCATACAAGTTTCTTCAAACCATTTATCCGTTGCACCTAATTTTTCTAAAATCCTAGCAACCTTACCGATAATTATTGTTTGACGCCTAAAATACGCTCTACTTTTTAAATTTATACCACTTAAATCTTGATTGTCTTTTTCTCTAAAATATTTATAGCCTATTAAATCTCGCTCAATTTTTTTAAGTTTATTAAGCGTTTCCTCTATATATAATTTTAGTGCAAATAAACAATCTTTTTGATAAGTAAATTCTAAAATAGTTTCGCATTGCTCAATACACGGACTAAAATTATCCATGGAGGCAATCGCCGTCCTCTCTACGTGTTCGTCAATCTGCGCCGCCACGTCCTCTAAATTTGGATAAGCGTAAAGCGCAGCTTTAGCAAAATATACATTCATACAAGTCTCCTTTGTCAGTTAAAATTTTTTACGTCAACGTACCGAAATTATACTTTTTAAAAAATTCAATTGCAATATTTTATGTCACTAAAAACGAACATTTGTTTGTTTTTTTATTAATTTTAATGACGCAATATGTCATCTTTTGTCATATATGAGGTGTAAACAAAAATAATTTCCAATTTTTGGAAATAGTACAAAGTAAAAATATGAAATAAAAAGTCGAAATATAATGACAAAAAATGTTTTATGTGATAAAATGTAGAATATGAGATGTTTTAATGAAATTAAAAAGAAAGTATGTATACTTTTATCGGTTTTATCCATTATATTTATCGGCATGTTTTTTGTGAGCGCGCC
>JAZNMA010000137.1:0-9707 GCA_045579345.1 Christensenellaceae bacterium
TAACACTTTATATTACAAAAAGCAAGTAAAGTTATAATTTTAATACACCGTCAAGTAAAACACAATCTTTTCCGAATAAAAAATTTTGTGATAATTAATACTAAGCGTATGAAAATAGAAAAGACGTTAGATAAAAATATAAGTTACTTAAAAAGCACGCTCGATTCTGAGGACGTGACTTTCTTAAACTTAAAGATAGGAAACAAAGATGCTGTAATCATCTTTATAAACGATTTAGTTGATAAAAACTCGGTTGGAGAACTGATTTTACGTCCTGCAAGTCATGCAGAGGGCGAACTTGATAAAAAGCAAATTTTTGAACTTTTTTTAAGTCCCGAAAAAAAAGAAATAACCGAAATGAAAGATTTAGTGGACGACCTACTTTTAGGTAACACTATTATTCTCACCGACCAAATAGAAACTGCTCTTTCATTCGGTTTAAAATTTTTTGAAAAGAGAGCTATAACCGAGCCACCTACTTCCACCGTTATTAAAGGGCCTAGAGAAGGATTTGTGGAAAGCCTACCAGTAAATATTAGTTTAATGAGAAGGCGACTAAAAACTCCCGACTTACGCTTTGAAAACGTTACCGTCGGAAAATACTCAAGAACACCTGTTACGTTGTGTTACGTTAACGGCATAGCTGATAGTAAATTGGTAAAAGAGTTAAAAGAAAAACTTTCTAAAATTGATATAGACGCAGTACTTGATAGCTCCTATATATCTAAATTTTTAGGTGAACATAAAGTTTCACTATTTAAGCAAATAGGAAACACGGAAAAGCCGGATATTTTAGCGGGTAAAATTTTAGAGGGGCGTGTGGCGATATTCGTGGACGGCTCTCCCATAGCTTTAACCGTGCCTTACCTACTTATCGAGGATTTCCAGAGTGCGAGCGACTACTATAATTCCAGTTATAGCGCGACATTTGCGCGGTTAGTCCGACTATCTTCTGTCTTTTTAGCCTTGTTTTTACCAGCACTTTATGTGTCTGCTGAACTTTTTCATTTACAATTAATACCTTTAAGTTTTCTTTTGACAATTGTAAATAGCATAAAAGGCATCCCCTTATCGCCCAGCTACGAGATGTTTTTTACACTCATGATATTTGAGATTTTAAATGAAGCTAGCGTTAGAATGCCCAAATACGTGGGAATGGTTGTTTCTATCGTTGGCGGTTTAGTCTTGGGCGAAACGGCAGTAACGGCAGGTATAATTTCCGCGCCTACCTTAATGATAATTGCTCTTTCTGGAATATGTCTTTATACCGTGCCTGAATTAGAGCAAACCTTTTCAATCTTGAGAATATTGTTTTTAATAATAGCAGGTTCATCAGGGCTTTACGGCATGATAATTTCCGTTGCGTTACTTTTGACCTACATTATCACTTTTGAAAATTATAGAACGCCTATATTCGCACCTTTTTCTCCGCTGATTAAAGAGGACTTAAAAGATACCTTTTATATGGGATTTTTACAAGAACATAAAAATCGTCCGAAATCACTTAAAAACGTAAACAAACGAAGAATAAAATTAAAAGGAAATGGAGAATAAATGTATGCAATACGAACTTAAAAGTAGGCAAGTTTGTTTATTTATGATAGCATTTTTGCCAATAACAAAACTCTTTATAATGCCAAGTATTCTTGCTGGAAAAGCAAACGAAGATTTGTGGATTAGTGCTCTTATAAACTTAACGCTTGATTTTCTTACCGTTTTAGCTGTCACTTATTCTTGCAAAAAAACTGATAAAAATATATATGACCTATTAGAAACAAGCTTTGGAAAAATTGGCACAAAAATAATATTAGGAATTTTTTGCATTTACTTTTTTCTTAAAGCAATACTCCCAATAAGTGAGCAAGGCGATTACGTTAAAATGACGCTTTATACACTTAAGCCAACTATTGTTTATTTTTTGCCTTTTTTTATTTTTGCTTTTTATATTTGCACAAAAAATTTAAGAGTACTTGGTAGAAGTGCAGATATTTTATGGCTATTCACAACGCTTGGATTCACGGTGTTATTTGCTCTCTCAATTGCAAATATAGATTTTGGTGCAATCTTACCTATAGGTGCTAATGGAACAAAAAGAATTTTAGAGGGAAGTTATACTTCCTTAGTTTGGTTTGGAGATGGTGCATATTTACTTTTTTTGTTGGGAGAATTTAAATTTATCAAAAATGACAACAAAAAAATACTATTATCATTTTTAGCAAGCGCGCTCATTGTATTAATCTTTATGTTTGTGTTTTACGGCACGTTTACGTCCATTGCGCATAGACAAAGATTTGCTTTTACTGAAATATCTAAATACACAACCGTCATAAATAATTTAGGCAGATTTGATTATATAGGTATAATATTGATTTTGTTCTCTAACGTATTCGCGCTATCAATACCATTGTTTTTTGCCAGTAAAATTTTAAATTATATATTTAATATTAAAATTAAGTGGCTTTCCCCCTTGATTGTAGTAGTTTTACAATTGCTAATAATGATTTTTTTTAACGAATATTATGCAAGTATTGAAAATATTTTAATGACTAAACTAAACGTGTTGTTTTTACTTGTTGGCAACCTTTTACCTGCGCTTAGCATTTTTTTAATTAAAAACAAAAAGGAGAAAAAGTATGCAATCGAGAAAGTCTAAATTTATAATGATTTTAGTTCTATTCATATTCGTTTTCTTTTTTTCAAACGATTTTGGGCTGATTGACGTTGAGAAAACGTCCATAATAACGGCAGTTGCAATCGACAAAGAAAATGACGAATACGTTGTCACTGCACAAATAGCCGTGCCCGAGGCAACCGATACAAATACTGAAAACCAGAAAGCACAATTATCTGGAAAAGGGATTACCGTCGGTGAAGCGCTAAAAGATTTAGGCGACGTTTCCGGCTGGTTTCCAAAACTTTCTTTTTGCAACCTTATTATTTTGGGTAACGGCTTAACTAGTGATAACGTTATTAAAGCCGTTGATTACTTTACAAAGACTTTGAGGGTACAAGATTCTGCGTTAATAGCTCTCTCTGAAAAAAACGCCAAAGACCTTTTAGCACTTGCAACTCCTTTAGATAACATTTCAGCTTTCGCCTTACAAAAAATCATTTTAAAAAATACCGGATTTGATAAGGACGTAGCGCAATCTGACGTGAAAACGTTTTGCGCTGATTACTATTCAATTTCAGAATCCTCTTATATGCCATTAATTAAAGTTATCCCCGCAGGGGAAAGCAAAGACAGTTCAAGTTCTGGTGGCGGTATACAAAATTCGGGCGGAATGAATTCAGGAAACAGTGCTGGCGACCAAAAAGGAGATAAAGACAACCTTTTTGATGCAAAAACAACCGCTTTATTTCTTCAAGGCAAAAAAGTTGGTGAACTTGACAACGATTTAACCTTAACTTTTAATATGCTAACAAGCCCAATAAAAGGCACGGTTATCCCTGTAAAAAATTTGCCCGACAAAAATGGTCAATCGTCTAACTACTTACTTAGTGTTCTTAGAAGTATTCACTCGGTAAAAGTTGATGCAGACGAAAACAATTTTAAGGTTAAAATTTATTTAAACTTATATTGTAAAATTGTTGACCACACTTCTAGCGACTCTGATTATTCACTTTCTCAAAATCTGCCCATCCCAGATTACGTATTAAACACAGTGGAAAATAATATTAAAAATAATATTTTAGATTTAATTCAAACAAGTCAGCAAACAGGATGTGACTTTCTAAAACTTAAAGAAAAATTATATCGCTATAACTATAAACATTTCGCACGATATAAAGATAATTATTTAGACGTTCTAAAACCTGAAATTACAGTAAATGTAACAGGACAAAGCTAAAAACTAACGCCTAGCAGTTTACTGCTAGGCGTTACTTTACTTAAAAATTTCGTTTATAATTTCTTCAGCGCGCGCACCAACTATATATTCTTCTATGCCTATAAAGGCATTTAAGAGTTCTTCTTTGTTAAACTTAACACCGTTTAATCGTACGGCAAAGCCGTCAATTTCTTTTAGCGAAAAGAAATCTCCGTGTATCTTTGCATTCTCTATAAGTCCATTATTTGTATCAAACGATAATTTAAATATTCCAAACGGAAATTTATGGATAAATGCGTTCTGCCCTTTTGGTGAGCGACCTATATTCCACTCGTACGTTGAATATTTTTCTTTTACAAGCTTATTTATTGCAGATAAATCTTCACTCGTAAACTCATACTCTCTAGCGTTTTTAAGGAAAACTTTTTTTAAACCTTCCTTAAACTCAAGAATAGTCATTTTATTTTTAAGGTGCTCACTAATATTGGTTACCCTTGCCCTAACCGACTTTATCCCTTTACTTTGCATTTTAAGTTTAGAGGGATTAAGAGATTTTTCTAGCCCCGTCATGTCGGAAGAAAAAAGTAAAGTGCCGTGGTGCATTATTCTATTCCCGTACACGGTTTGTGCGTTACCAGAAATCTTTTTGCCATCAACCGTTATATCGTTTCTGCCCGAAAATTCCGCTTTTACACCTAAAGAATTTAGATATTCAATAACAGGTGCGGTAAACTTTTTATAAGCGTTTTCCGTATCGTTAAAAGGTGCAATGACAGTATAACACAAGTTGCCGTTATCATGAAATACCGCCCCGCCACCAGTCAATCGGCGAACGACCTTTACACCCGCTTTTTCAGTGTATGCAAGGTTTACTTCCTCTATAGCGTTTTGATTGACACCGACTATGACCGAAGGAGAGTTTATCCATAGATAAAAATAAAACCCTTCAGTTTGCTTTAGCAAATATTCTTCACTTGCCAAATTAAAATAGGCGTCGTGATTATTATGCGATATAAACTTAAATTCCATAACTTTAAAATCAAGGGGCTGAAAATCAGCCCCTTTTTGTTTTTTTAGGAAAGAGTATTTAATTAAACACCTTTCTTTGCTTTGCGCATTACTTCTGCATTAGAAGTGTTGATAGTTGAAACGTGACCTTTAAGCGGTAAAATTTTATCGTTAATGTAGTCAATAATCCAAGTATCTTGCGGGAAGAAGTCTGCATCGAATTCAAACGGAGGAGTAATCCAGTTTTGAGCACCGCAAACAACCGGAGGTGCATCGAGATAATCAAAGCAGAGTTCAGAAATATTTCTTGCAAAGTCGTTAAGGATAGAGCCTCTAGCACAAGCGTCAGATGCAAGAATAATTCTACCGGTCTTCTTAACAGACTCAACAACTTTTTCGTAGTTGAACGGAACGATTGACCTTGCGTCGATAACTTCTGCTTCTACGCCGTATTTTTCAGAAAGAGTTTTAGCAGCGTCCATTGCTCTATAAAGAGTTGCACCGATAGTAAGAATGGTAATATCGCTACCAACTCTCTTAATATCAGGTTCGCCGAGCGGAATTTCATAATATCCTTCGGGTACGCCTTCTTTTCTAAATTCTTCACCCTTGTCGTAAATTCTTTGACTTTCAAAGAATACTACAGGGTCCGTACCATTAAGAGCAGAGTTCATCAAACCCTTAGCGTCGTAAGGTGTTACAGGGAAGCAAACTTTAAGTCCTGGAACGTGTGCAGGAAGAGCAACCCAGTCTTGTGAGTGTTGTGCACCATATTTAGCACCAACAGAAACACGGAGAACAACAGGCATCTTCAAGATACCAGAGCTCATTGCTTGCCATTTAGCGAGTTGGTTAAAGATTTCGTCGCCCGCTCTACCCATAAAGTCAGCGTACATAAGTTCAACGATTACTCTACCACCGCAAAGACCGTAACCTACAGCAGAAGAAACGATTGCTGCTTCTGAAATCGGAGAGTTGAATAGTCTGTGGTAAGGAAGAGCTTCGGTAAGTCCTTTATAAACAGCGAACGCACCACCCCAATCACGAACGTCTTCACCATAAGCGGTAAGAGTTGGGTCTTTATAATACTTATCAATGATTGCTTCAAATAAGCCGTCACGGATATTGTATCTCTTCATATTAGAAACTTGTTGTCCCTTTTCATCAAATGCATAACGAAGTTTGCCTGCGATTTGTTTTACTCTGGGGTTTTCTTCCATAGGAATCTTAACGTCCTTACCAACTTCAACAGGTCTATCACCCATGCTTTCTACACTGCCGTTAGAGAACATAAGGTCTTCAACGTAATATGGGTCTTTCTTAAGGTCAAGATAAGGAGATTCAACAGGGTCAGCAGCAAGCTTGCAAAGTTTAAGCATTCTTTCCTTGATACTGTTAAGAATATCATCGAACTTACCGTCGCTTTCAATCTTAGCGTCAACAAGCGATTTTCTGTAAGTAACGATTGGGTCGTATTGCTTCCAGCTTTCTACTTCTTCGATAGTTCTGTAGCTCATGCTGTCTGACGGAGAGTGTCCACCATAACGATAAGTAACAACGTCGAGCATACAAGGACCTTCGCCCTTTACGAGAATTTCTTTCTTTCTCTTCATTGCGTCGATAACAGCAAGTGGATTGAAACCATCAACACGTTCAACGTGCAATTGTGTGGGAGATACACCTGCACCAAGACGAGCCAAGAAGTCGTAAGCCATAGTTTCGCCTCTGGTTTGACCACCCATTCCGTAACCATTGTTGAAGAAGTTGAATAAAATAGGTAATCCACCCTTCTTTTCCCAAAGTTGACGAAGTTGGTCCATAGAAGCAAAGTTCATAGATTCATAAACAACACCACAACCAACAGCGCCGTCACCAACGTTAGAGATAACGATACCGGGTTTGTCATTTACTTTCTTATAAAGAGCAGCACCTAAAGCAACGGGAGCTGCACCACCAACTAATGCGTTGTTGGGGTAAATACCGAACGGTAAGAAGAAAACGTGCATTGAACCGCCCATACCTCTATGGAAACCAGTCTTACGAGCAAATATTTCACTCATAAATCCGTAGAGAAGGAAGTCAACTGCTAAATCCTTAACGTTGCCGGTTTTGTTGATTTTTTCAACGGGAGCAAGAGTTTCACCACCCATAAAGTCTTTCATTATTTGATAGAGTTTATCTTCGGGGAGTTTGTTGATAGATGCTAAACCACGAGCAAGCACTTCACTGTGTGAACGGTGTGAACCGAAAGTCATATCGTCCATATCAAGAATATAAGCTTGACCAACAGCCGCTGCTTCTTGACCTATTGAAAGGTGCGCAGGACCTGGATAAGAATGCTTAAAGCCTTGATATTCGCCCTTGATTTTGATTTCGTTAATCATGCTTTCAAACTCTCTAAGCATTGCAATATCATTAAAGATACGAACGAAATCATCTTTCTTGAAGTTTTTGTTTTCATCTTCAATTTTTTTGTTGTAAACGTTTACGGGAATATCCGTAAATTGAATTTTGCCTGGTGCCCTGATAAAATTAGGGTCAATTACTAAATTTTTTGGCATTTTTCTATCTCCTTATATTTTTAACCAAATTAAATACTGAATATTGCTTCTCTTACGATTTCGCAAACGGTTGGGTGTGGGAAAACTAACTTTTTGATGTTTTCAATGTCAACTTCTAAGTCAATCATCGCAGAAACCGCTACGATATATTCGCCAGAGTAACTACCGATAACATGTGCACCGATAAGAGTGTTAGTCTTATTGTTAATAACGAGCTTACAAATACCGTTAAGGTCGGTATTTTCTGCAATATATCTTCCCGAATAAGTAAGCGGAATAGATACACACTTAACGTCAAGCCCTTTTGCCTTAGCACTTTCTTCAGTTTCGCCAACAGAACCAACTTCAGGATTTGTATATATAACTGAAGGAATTACGTTATAACGCATAAGGTCTTTTTTGCCTAAAATATTATTTACAGCAACTTCTGCTTCTCTATAGGCTGTATGCGCAAGCATAACCTTACCGTTTACGTCACCGACAGCATAAACGTTAGCAACGTTAGTTCTCATTGTGTCGTCAGTAACGATTGCACCGCGTTCCAAGTTTACGCCAATATTTTCTAAACCAACACCTTGAGTTACTGCACGACGACCGATTGAACAAAGCACTTTGTCTGCAAGAACTTTTTCAACCTTACCGTCTTTTTCGTAAACTACGCCGTCTTTTTCAACTGCGGTAACTTTAGCGCCAAGCTTAAATTCAACACCTTTCTTTTCAAGAGATTTTTGTAAAATCTTTGAAATTTCTTTTTCTGTAGGTCCAGCAATCTTATCAAGCATTTCAACAACTGTAACTTTTGAACCAACTGATGAAAAATAACTTGCCATTTCTAAGCCGATAACGCCACCACCGATTACTACAAACTTTTCAGGGATTTCGGCAAGGTCTAAAACTTCTCTGTTTGTTAAAACTAAACCTGTTTCAAGATTTTCTCTTAAGCCAGGAATAGGAGGAACTACAGGCATAGAACCAGTTGCAATAATTAAGCGTTTTGCAATATACTTTTCTTCGCCAGACTTAATAATAAAGCCTTCGTCGTTCTTTCCTTCAATATAAGCCTCAGCTTTCTTCATGGTAACGTGATTTCTTTTAAGTTGTCCCTCAACGCCAGAAACTAGCATTTTAACAACGCCGTTCTTTCTTTCGACAACAAACTTTTGGTCAACACTAGCTTTACCGTCAACTTTAACGCCATAGCTAGACGCGTGATTTGCATAGTCGAATACTTTTGCAGAGTTTAGGAAAGTTTTACTAGGAACACAACCTTCGTTTAAGCAAACGCCACCGAAAGCTCTTTTTTCGAAAACCATAGTTTTTAGTCCAGCATGCCCTGCTCTTTCAGCGGCAAGGTATCCGCCAGGACCACCGCCGATAACGATTAAATCTAAAATTTCCATATTTTTAGTCTCCTTTTATTAAATAGAATCAGCCATTAGTTTTACGCTGAAGTTTTCAAGGAATTCTTTGAGTTCTTTCAAGAATTTTGATGCAGGTGCACCGTCAAGCGCTCTGTGGTCGTAAGAAAGTGAGAGAGCCATTGAGGTGTAAGGTATAATTTCGCCCTCTTTACCAAGTTTAATTTTGGTTTCCAAGGTGTTTACGCCGAGAATACCCGTTTGAGGAGGATTAACTACCGGCGTAAAGCTTTCAATACCGAAAGTACCTACGTTGCTGATAGTAAAGCTACCACCCGTTAAGAATTCGGGAGCAAGCTTACCATCAATAGCGTCTTGCGAAAGCTTTTTAGACTTAACTGCAATTTCCGAAAGAGTCATAGTATCTGCACCGAAAAGCGTGGGAACTAAAAGTCCTCTGGGCGTATCGGTTGCAATACCCATATTTACGTGTTCAAAATAACGCATAGTGTCGCCGTTAATGAGGTGAGCGTTCAAATCTCTATGCTTTTTCAATACTCTAGACGCTGCGTAAACTATGATGTTGTTGATAGTGATGGGCGGAAGTTTGAGAGTTTCCGCGTTGTCTTTCAAGAACTTTCTGAACGCCATAACGTTGGTGCAATCGAAAGAAATGGTGTGAGTAAGTTGTGCCATAGTAGAAAGTGACATAACCATATTCTTTGCGATAACTTTTCTGATGTTTGACATCTTTTCGTCCTTGAACGCCTTAACGTCAACGTTTTCAACTTTAGATACTGGTGCTTCTGCCTTAACTTCTTGAACGGGAGCAACAGCCTTAGAATTAACGCTTGCTTCTCTAACGTCTCTTTCAATAATTCTACCGTTAGGACCTGTTGCCGTTGCAGTTGCAAGGTCAACCCCTAATTTTTGTGCAAGAGCCTTAGCTC
>JAZNMA010000138.1:0-6638 GCA_045579345.1 Christensenellaceae bacterium
CGTGAAGTGTGATGAAAGCGAGCCGAAAATTCCTGTCAAGGAAATTTATTTCGACCAACTTGCAACGAATAAATCGGCATTTAATAACAAACTAATTCAAGAAACGTTAGAAACTACCGAAGGTAAAACTGTAAGCGGTAACGATAAAAAGATTTTAACCTATCTAAAAGCGCTACTCTCTTGCAGAAAGTTTACCGAAACGGAAGAAAGCACTGTTGAAAAGATTAAGACAATGCTTGAATACGGTGAACTTCCGCAAGCACTTACAAAACAAATCGTAGCGGATATTAAAAACGTGGAAGACCCGATACAAATTTATCACCTTATTGTGGATAGTATTCCTATGAAATATTTTGACGGAAGAAAAACTAAAAAGATTGAACGTAAAGGCAAAAAACAAGTTATATTATCGTGTTATTTAGAGGGGTAACAAATGAAAGCATATATAATTTATAAATCGCAAGATGAAACAGAAGTTAAAGGTAAGTTGAAAGAGTTGCAAGACAAATGCGCATCGTTAGAAGTGTTATTATTGGAAAGCGTTCCATTAAAAGCATGGAAAAATCACGCAAGTAAAAAAATTAAGCAAGCGGATTGTGCAATATTTTTTATTGGTGAACGTTCTCACGAAAGTAAATATATTGATTGGGAAATAAAAAAGTTTATAAAAAGTAATAAAAGAATTTATACAATAAAGTTGTCGCAAAATAATATATATAATGAATCTCTTTATCGAAAAGATGGCTTTGGAAATATAGAAAATATCGAAAGAAATCGATATATGTATTCTAAAGAAGTAAGTATTGAACAATTGTGTGCTAACATAAATAACAACTTAGAAATGGATATTTCAAAAGAAATCACTTGCAACAAAAACATGTCGGGTGATGTTATGGTTGAGCAATACAAGGCATATCTTCAAACATCGGAAGATCTTGTTGCAAGAAGACAATCTGTGAGTAATTTTTATATATCAGTAAATTCTGCATTAGTATCGGTTCTTAGTGCAATTATTGCAATTCTTAGTGCGATAGGAAGTGAGTATTCTTTATTAATTACAATTATAAGCGGGTTTATAATATCGATTTTAGGTATAGTGCTTTGCTTAAATTGGAAGCGTATAGTTTTTTCGTATGGTCAATTAAACGCAGCAAAGATGAAAGTTATTACTGCTATAGAAAAACAATTACCTTTTGATATTTATGATATTGAGTGGCGAGTGCAAACGGACAAGCTGGGGAAAAACAAATATGTATCCTTTACTAATATAGAAAAACGAATTCCTATGCTATTTATTACTTTATATACAATTGTATTTATAGTGGCTACAGTATTAACCATAATTGCTTTATAAGAGGGCTAAACCTATGACGAAACAAGAATTGTTGTTACAAACTTTTAAGAGTAAGTTCAACTTATCTCAATACAAAAAGTTTATCGTAGAATTTTTCAACGATGCAAAACTATTAAACGGCGAAAAGCGCAACGATTATTGGAATTGGAACGAATATTCCTTTTATATCAACGGCTACTTCCACGTGGCTGACTATCTTGACGATAAGCGCAATAAAATCGCCATTTTTGCTGTGGAACTTAAAAAGGGTAAGTCATTAGAAAAAGCAAGAAGCAAACAAAGAAACTTCATAGCCGATAGAATTAAAGTTATGGGCTATGACGGCGCAATCGCTGCATTCTATTCAGAAGACGAAAAAGAAAATAGATGGAGATTATCTTTCGTCCGTCTTGATTACGAACTCCTTAAAGGCAAAATCAAAACCAACTTTACGCCCGCAAAGAGATATTCTTACCTTCTCGGCGTGGACGAGCCTTGCCATACGGCAATGCAACAACTTTATCCTATCTTAGAAGAAGAAAAATTCAACCCTTCTATTGATAAGTTAGAAGAAGCGTTTAGCGTTGAAAAGGTTACCAAGCAATTCTTTGAAAAGTATAAAGAAAAATATATCGAACTTTACGAATATTTATCCGGCAACGAAACCTTTGTTGATGAAGCTATCCGTTGCGTAAGAAGTGATAAGGAAGAAGACATTTCCAAGTTTACCGAGCAGTTTGCCAAAAAACTTATGGGACAAATCGTATTTATGTACTTCCTTCAAAAGAAAGGTTGGCTCGGTGTAAATGCTTTCCCGCCTAAAATTAGCGAAAGAGAATATAAAAATTCTTTCTTTAACTGCAATAACGAACATAAAGAAATAATGAAAAAACTCTATCTTTTAGACGGCGATGGCAACTACGTTCGTCAAGGTGGAGAAATTAGTGCGCTTTCCGAAGAACAACAAACCTATTTTGCTTCTCGTATTAAAGGTATGCCTTGGGAAACAGGTCCTAAAACCTTCGTTAGAATTTTGTTTAACGAAGCAGTTAAAAACGCAAGAAATTACTTTGAATATTATCTTGAACCACTGTTCTACGAAGCACTTAACGAAAAGCGTGGTGCAGATAACTATTACGCAAGATTGCATTGCCGTATTCCTTTCCTTAACGGCGGTCTTTTTGAACCGCTTGACGGATACGATTGGAAGAATAATAATTTCAGTATTCCTAATGAAATTTTCTCTAATGCAAGCATTAAAGGCGAACGTGAAGCCGACGGTATCTTAGATATTTTCGATAGATACAACTTCACTATGAACGAAGACGAGCCACTCGAAAAAGAAGTCGCCGTTGACCCTGAAATGCTCGGTAAAATTTTTGAAAACTTGCTTGACGTTAAAGATAGAAAGTCAAAAGGCGCTTTCTATACTCCGCGTGAAATCGTTCACTATATGTGTCAAGAAAGTTTAATTAACTATATAGTAAACACCGTTGGCACACCTTACGAAGACACGAAAGACTTTATCTTGTACGGCGAAATTATGAAAGATGAAGACTGTTCAAGAGAAGTTAAACAGGGCATCGCAGATATGCTTATGCCTGAAAGTATTTATAAAAACTTGAAATTGATTGACGATGCGTTAGCAGACGTTCGTGTTGCAGACCCTGCCGTTGGTTCGGGTGCCTTCCCTATGGGTATGGTAAACGAAATCGTTAAGGCGAGAGAAAATATTACGGCATACTTTGCAAGAGAATTGACGAGTAACGCCCAAAAACACCAACTTTGGAACTATACTCGCCACCCGTATATGCTTAAAAAAGATGCTATGAAAAACAGTATCTTTGCCGTGGATATAGAACCTTCTGCCGTAGATATTACCAAACTTAGACTTTGGCTTTCGCTTGTTGTAGAGTTTGATATTAACTCTGATAACGACGAGTTCAAAAATCCGCCTACGCTCCCTAACTTGGAGTGCAATATCCTTTGTGGTAATAGCTTAATTGACGAATTTGAAGGTGTAAAACTCTTTAACGATAGCCTTTTAACGGGCGCAAGCAGTAATTCTAATTGGATGGCAGACTTATTCCAAAACCAAGTAGATAGCACGCTTACTAAATTGATTGATAAACAAAAAGAACTTTTCTACGCAAACAATCACGACGATAAATATCGCTTAAAGCGTGAGATTGACGTGTTGCAGCAACAAGTAATATTTGCGTCTTGCACTATGACGGACGATATAAAAGAACGTTTTATATCTACTTTTGCTATGCCGTCAAAACCCTATATCCTTTGGAAGTTAGCCTTTGCAAAAGTATTCAAAGACAAAGGCGGTTTTGATATTGTTATCGGCAACCCGCCGTATCGTCTTTGTCAGCCGTCTAATACAGATGAGGTTTTATTAAAATATTACAAAAGCCATTTCCAAGTTGCTGGATATAAAATAGATTTATTCCATTTGTTTTTTGAAAAGGGTATTAATTTGCTTAAGAAAAATGGCATATTAGGTTATATTACTCCAAACACCTATCTAACCAATAAATATATAAAACCGTTGCGCCAATTTATTTTGGATACATGTAAGATTTACAAAATAATCAACCATGATAAAGTCTTTGATACTGCTTCTGTTGATACAGCTACCATTATTTTATCAAAAGAATATACTGAAAACAATCAAGTTGAGATATTACAAACGGCAAATTTCACATTTACGCAAATATGTAAAAAAGAACAAAAAGAATGGAGGAGCGATAAGGAATATATATTCAATATAAATACGGAAACAATATCAACGTCAAATAATTGTATCTTACTTGGCGATATTTGTAAAACTTATTTTGGTATTCAAGCGTTTGATAGGAAATCTTCTGTTTCCGAAGAAAAAACAAATACCTCATATTTACCTATTATCGATGGAGCTGATATTCATCCGTATCAATATGCTAACCCCAAAATATATTTTAATTATTTATCTGAAAATATAAAGAGTGGTGGCGATTGGGATGTTTATTCTAGAGAAAGAATAGTCGTTCGACAAATCGGACAAATTCCCGTTGTTGGTTTGTGTAAAAGCAACATTTTAGGTTCAAATACATTATATAGCATTTATCCTAAAGACGATAAATATGATTTAAAATTTTTACTGGCTTGTTTAAACTCCTCATTTATAAAAAGATATTGGCAAGCAAAGTATTCTGACAATAAAGCGTTGTTTCCTAAAATTAAAGGATTTCAACTCAAAGAATTGCCTATTCCTATAGCAAACTATGAAACACAAACAACTATTGTAAAAATAGTGAATAAAGTTTTAGAAACCAAAGAGACTGATGCAACTAATAACACGGAAGATTTGGAAAAACAAATTGATGAAATAATAGATTGTCTTTATAATAGTTAAGTTGTCGTCGAAAACCCCGTAAAATAAGGAAGTAAAGTGAAAAAGTTTTTCAAAAAGTTATTTGCTAAAATTAAATATGCTTTTGAATATCTCTTGAATATAGATTTGTCGTCTGCGTTCACATATGGGCGAATTCCTTTTACTTTACAAGGATTAAAATGGGAAATGCACATTACGGATAAAGACCCTAATCCATCAATACCACACTTGCACGGAGTGGAGGATTCTCGTTACAAAATCAATGTCTATACGGGTGAAGTGTTTTGGGATAGTAAGCCCGCAGGGATTTTGAAACCTAAGGAGCATCAAAAGTTATGGCAGGATGAAACCTTTCTAGAAATGCTAAATAAAGCAAGAGAATATTACATAGAACATCATCCTTATGCAAAACTTCCCGACTATCCCTATTTTGTTGAGAAAGAAGACGTGTCGGAAATTGTGATACAAACGGAATCAACAGATTACGGGTTAAGCTTAACATCTCCCATCCCCGAAAAAAGAAAGAACAAACGCAAAAAGTCGAAAAAATAACAAAGGATAAAAAATGAGTAACAATACAACAAAAAAAATACAAGCATTAGAGGCTTGTGAAAAAGTAATAAATGGTATTGAAGATGGAGTTATTTCTGTTTCTTCTGCACTTTTGTTATGTAAAAAAATTGCACGTCTTGTTAACGACCAAGAAGGTTTAGAGTGGTTAGATTACGAGCATGGTGGTTATCCAAGAGATAAATATGGGCTAATTAAGAATCATGCGTGGGAAATCGGTGCAAAGCATGGTAGACATTATCAAGCAAAAGGGAAAAATGGCAAACAAGAAAATTTCATTTTCATTGAACTATGTAATGAGTTAGAAGCTTCTATTGATAGTGAGAAAAAGGCTATAGGGAACTATACTACTCAAGGATATTCTGTTTCAGGAGAAATTGCACTTCTTGCTACAGATAGAATGGCGTTGAGAGTGGCCCAAGGAACTAACGAGTTGCTTGATTCTATTAAAATTAGCGAACGTAGGCTTGCAATATTAAAAGCACAGTATTATGATTATGCGGTGAGATGGCAGATCGAACTTCAATTTGGCAATACAGCACAATCTGTGTTTGAAGAATATCAAACAAAAGTTGATAGTTATTTTACGTTAATGCCAACATCAACGCTTCAAAAACTCAACGCAATTGAAGATTTAATGGAAGACGGAAATCCCGAACGATATGCACAAGTTTTAACATCTTGTCGTAGACTTTGGTCGGAAACAGCAAAACAACTTTTTGAAGAGGTGTTGCTAAATTATACCGAAAAGACATTCAAAACAAAATCAGGAAAAGATATTGATGTTTCAGGAGACCACGACAATAATAAGTTATCAGCAGTTATTGAAACACTTCAATCAAAAGCGGCAAAAAACACTCTTGTGGGTAGCGAAACAATATATTTAATAGATTGGATGGAGCAAATTAATAGCAGACAAAGCGCAGGTGTCCACTCGGAGGTTACAAGAGAAGAGGCTATGCAATGTATTATTCATACTTACATAACTTTAGGTGATATACTTTCGCTGAAAGCTTCTGTTAAAGTGGATTAATACGAAAAAATAAAGGAGAATTTGTTAACAAAAGAAGATGAGTGTATTTTTTGGAGAAGACAATATTAAATATCGTCAATTATTAAATGCGACAGGATGGAAAACGTTAGATAAACTTAAAAGAGGTAGTTTAAGCCATTACACCACTCCTAATGCTGTGTTCAATATACTATCGAACGAAGAATTATGGTTTACTGATTATAGATATTTAAACGATTCTTTAGAAGGTGAATTTATTTGGGACGTTTTGGATAAGATTTTTGAAAGAAATCATTATGAAAAAAAATTTGTTGAGTCTATCAAAGAGTTGAGGAATGAAC
>JAZNMA010000139.1:0-15768 GCA_045579345.1 Christensenellaceae bacterium
ACAAAAACCTTTAGAGGAATGTACCTTTAGCTCAGTTGGTAGAGCAACTGACTCTTAATCAGTGGGTCCAGGGTTCGAGTCCCTGAAGGTGCACCAATAAATGATTCATTAGCTCAGCCGGTAGAGCACGTGACTTTTAATCACGGTGTCCGGGGTTCGATTCCCCGATGGATCACCAAAAGAAACGCACACTCGTAAGAGTGTGTTTTTCTTTTGCTTTTCCTGCGGAAAAGACGAACCCAAGGGTTCTGATCGCCTAGCGGCGGACGGCAACCCTTTTGTCGACCTAAAGTCGACATTTCCCCTAACAGGGGAATCACCCCGATGGATCACCACTGACAACCTAAGTCGAACCCCTCAATTAGAGGGTGGACGATTTGGGTTGTTTCATTGTTCCTATAATTAATTATTGACATTTCCAACTTTTTCTTATATAATATTGATGAGGTTAAAAATGGATTATAAAAAAATTCAAGAAAAAGTAAATAGTTTGATTGGACAAAAATTAACAAATGTATGTACCGCCGCTGAAATGCTGCGTTTCTATTTTGATAATGACCATGGTATTCATTCGTTATGCCTTACGAGAGTTAGAAAAAAAGAAGATATTCTATTAACAAGTTTTGATTACTATAATTGGGACGAAAAAGATGATAAAAATAATGATGAATGGTATTATCTCGAAAAATATAAAGAAGATATTGTTGGCGGTATCGTTACCGCGGTAACAGTAACGCCTTTAAAGGATTTAATTTTACATCTTGATAATGAAATTATCATTGAATTTTTTATAGCTAACGGATATTTTCATTTTGGGGAAGATGATGAACAATGGCGTTATATGAATGAAAACGAACATCTTGCGGTAAATAGTAAATCCGTATCTATTACTTCTAATAAAGACTATCGATGAGTATATCAAGGTTCGATTTAGGTTGGCTAAGGGTCACCAGAAATACCAAACAGCGTAATCTGTTTGGTATTTTTGTTTATGCTTTTAAGCGGAATTGAAGCGGAATTGAATAGGGAGTAAACTAATTTTACCAAAAAGTCCCTATTGACTTAAACTATTAGTTAACGTATAATTAAGGTATGAAAAAAATAATTTTTACTTTAATTTTTGTTGCACTTTTCACCTTTTACGGTTGCCAAAACCGAAATTCTAGTAATGATTATATTCCTCCAATAGAACCTCCAAGCACACAATTGCCTGATATAGAATTGCCAGACGTTGAAGATGAGTTTGAAGATTTGGAAGAAGAAAAAAAGAAAAAATCTTATTTAGTTGCCACGACAAGCGGTCTAAGAATCAGAAGTTTGCCTAACACAAACGCAGAAGTATTAGGCACTCTAGATAAAAACGACGTTTTACTTATTAAAGAAAGCGTTGACGGATATTATAAAACGGTTTTCAAAGAAAAAGAGGCGTTTGTTTCCAAAAAATACTGCTCGGTTATGGAAATCGAATATGACGACGAAAAAATCGAAGAAGCAATCAATTTAGGTAGTTCTCTATTAGGTTATCCTTACGTTTGGGGAAGCGAGCGTTATCATTGGGGCAACGGAATACTTAATAAAAACTACGAACACGGCAAATACGATTGCTCGGCTTTTGTGCAATATATTTATTATAAAACTAACGGTGTACTTTTAGACGTTACCTCACGCAAACAATCTCTTAATGGCACAGAAGTTAATAGAAAAGAGTTAAAGCGCGGAGATTTAATGTTTTTCACAAACGCATCAAGAAAAAATAAAACAGGAATAGAACGCATTGGACACGTAGGAATATATTTTGGCAACAATTATATTTTACACACTGCAAGCGACCATGCTGTTATCGAGCCAATTTCTGATACGCGTTGGAGTTATTATGTCACAGCAAAGCGCGTTGTCTAACTAATATTAATAACAATATAAATAAAAACTCTTATAAGCAAAATGCTTACAAGAGTTTTTTTAATACTGGAATAATTTTTTCAGTTGGCAAGCCTATTACGTTATTTAGGCTTCCATCATATTTTTCAACCAATGGGAAGCCGTCCTGTATTCCATAACTACCAGCTTTGCCTTTATATAAGCCACTCGCTATATAGTCGTTAATTATCTCATCAGATAAAATATTGAAAGTAACTTTCGTAGCGTCGTGTCCTATGATTTTATTACTTTTAGAAATAATACAATATCCTGTGACAACCGTATGCGTCTTGCCCGACAACTTTTTTAACATCTGTCTAGCTTCAACTTCATTTTTAGGTTTTCCTAAAATTTCACCATCTAAAAACACAACTGTATCCGCTCCTAAAACTACACTGCACTCTTTATCTTGAAGAGCAGAAAAAACGTTTTCTGCTTTTCCAACCGCAAAGCTTTCGGCTGTGACTATTGGATTAGAAATTGTTTGTTTTTCAGCAAAATCACTTGTTACAGCAATAAAATCAATTTTTGACATAGCAAGTAATTCCTTTCTTCTTGGCGAATTGCTTGCTAAAATTAGTTTCATATCAATTATACTCCGCTATATGCAGAGAACCCGCCGTCAACCGGAATAACCGTACCAGTAACGAATCCACTTGCCGTATCGTCAGAAAGCCACAAAAGTGTTCCTAAAAGGTCGCTTATTTCACCAAACTTTTTCATAGGAGTTGCGGACAAAATCTTTCCTGTTCTAGGCGTTGGAGAACCGTCTTGATTAAATAGCAGTCCTCTGTTTTGGTTTGTTACAAAAAATCCTGGAGCAATTGCGTTGCAACGGATATTACATGGTGCAAAATGTACAGCAATCCACTGTGTAAAGTTAGAAATGCCAGCTTTTGCAGCACTGTATGCAGGAATTTTAGTTAACGGACGATATGCGTTCATACTTGAAACGTTAATTATATTTCCGCCCGTCTTAATCATATCAACAGCAAACACTTGTGTAACCAAGAAAGCACTAGTTATATTTAAATCAAATACAAATTTAAGACCACTCTCGTCAAGTGCAAAAAAGTCTTTAACACCGGTAAGGTCGGGAGTCATAGTTTCGTTGTCGCAAGTTGCTTTGGGATTATTTCCGCCCGCACCGTTAATTAAAAAGTTTACTGCACCAAATTTTGAATTAATTTCTTTTTTGGCATCAATAATACTCTGTTTGTCCAAACAGTTACATTTAACAGCTAAAGCATTTTCACCAATCTCATCAGCATAGCTTTTAGCAGCGTCATAATTTATATCTAAAAGCGCAACCTTTGCACCGTTTTCGGCAAGAATTTTTGCAAACTCCGAACAAATAATTCCACCCGCACCCGTAATTGCTACAACTTTATTACTCAAATCTACTTTAAACATTATTTTTCTCCTTATTTTATATTCTTTATAAAAAATTGCCAGTCTGCGCGACTGAAGTAGTGTATTCCGTGTCGTTTAGAAAAGTTTAACAATCCACCCTCGTCAAACTCACCATATTCTAACAGTCCACCATTTTTTAAACCTACTAAACCTTGTTTTTTGTAAACTTCATCGGCAAGTTGCATTGCAAGTTGTTGCGCGTCCGTATCCGCCCACTCGTCAAGTTCCGCAGCCACCACACAAAGCTTTCTAGGCGCAACGAGTGCATGTAAAAAGTGTTGGTCAAAAGGAAGCTCGTTCTCTTTTTTAGCATATTTAAAAAAGTTTTTACAAAACCAGAATGGGAATACGTTTGTAATAATCTGTATATCCTCGCCCACTTTTTCTCTAAAAATAGCCGCTCCAGAGCAACCAGAGCAATTTGAAAGCGCACCCGCAAAAATTTCATATTGCGCTGCCGTCCAAAGCGCGGTTTTACCTAAACGGGAATGCCCGGCAACGTAAAGTTTATCAGATTCAGTATATCCAAATTTAAGTAAATATCTACCAATTTTTTCTAAAGCGTACGCCCAGATAGATATTTTACCCGCGCTATCCGACTTATTTCTGTCGGTTACAAGTGGCGCTAAACCGTTTTCAAAATCGTCGTCATCGGTAGTGATGTCTTGGAACATAACGTGCGCAACTGCAATTCCCGAATCGATAAGCTCTTCTATTGGCGTGTATTTATTGGGCAATTCCCTTTGGAAGTTTATACTTAATACAAAAGGCACGTCCTTATTTTTATTCGGCTGAAAAACGTTTACTGGAAATTCTGCAGTTTTACCGTCTTTTTCAAACTTAAATTTTAGAAGTATATGGGTAACTTTGCCACAAAATTGGTTTTCTTTTACAGCACCTACACTAACAGAACACGTAACGCCTTCGTCATATATATAACCATATTGCTCCTTTCGTAAAAGGTCTATCATATATTCTCTATCCAGCTTACCGTCTTTATAAGGAAAAGCTGGAATTTTAATATCGTCTGAATAACGCTTAGTGTCGTTAAGAATAGATGATTTCCATTGTTTTTTTCCAAGCATCTCCATATTATTTTTGCTCCTCTTTTAATCTATCTAACATATCATACACACCGAGCATATACATAATACCTAAAGCTCTATCGTATAGTCCGTATCCAGGACGAACTGTGCCAGCCTTTTCTCCCCATAAATGTCTGCCGTGGTCGGGGCGAATGTATCCTTTAAACCCGCAATCATGATAAGCCTTAAGTATATTAAGTATACCTGTGTCACCATCGCAATCTCTGTGACTTGATTCTCTAAAATCCCCGTTAGGGAAGTGCTTAACGTTTCTAATATGCGCAAATGCAATTCTATCGCAATGTTTTCTTACAATTTCCGCAACGTTATTGTCGGGATTTGCATTCAAACTCCCTGAACATAGCGTCAAACAGTTGTATTCGTCATCGACCATCTTTAAGAAACGGTCGATACTCTTTTCGTCAACGAGAAGTCTAGGAAGCCCAAAAATATCCCACGGCGGGTCATCCATGTGAATTGCCATTTTAATATCGCATTCACGACAAGTGGGCATTATAGCCTCTAAGAAATATTTTAAATTTGCCCATAATTTTTCATGGTCTATGCCCTCGTAAGCCTTGAATAGCTTATCGAGTTTAGCCATACGCTCGGGCTCCCAACCAGGGAAAGACATATTATACTTTTCTGTAAAATCCAAAATGTATTTTGCCATTGCGTTATAATCGTCTTGAATCATATTTTTTTGATAAAAAAGAGCGGTAGAGCCATCACCTACAGGGTGAAATAAATCCGACCTTGTCCAGTCAAAAATAGGCATGAAATTATAGCAAATAACTTTAACACCGAATTTCGAAAGATTTTTAATTGTAGTTTTATAATTTTCAATATAAAGGTCTCTTGTTGGAAGTCCAATTTTAATATCGTCGTGAACGTTTACTGATTCAACTACGTCGATATTAAAACCGTACTTATCACACTGCTCTTTTACCTTTTTAATTTCATTTTCTTCCCAGATTTCGCCTGGCATTTTGTCGTGCAAAGCCCAAACAATACCATCTACGCCAGGAATTTGTTTAATATCACTTAAACTTATATTGTCGTTTCCCTCTCCATACCATCTAAAAGTCATTTTCATGATAGTTAATTCCTTTACATATATTTGTAATTTTTAATTACGATTATATTATATATCAAAATTAACAAATAATCAATAAAAATATTATTTTTAAGGGGGCTTTTTAGCACAATCTTACGATTTTTATTTGACTTTCTAGATTGATATACGTATAATTTTAAATATGAAAACAATCTATTATCGCCACAATAAAGCGCAACTACCAGCAAAATCAATCAATCGCGAAGTATGTCCTTTTAACGAATTGACTTTTGTACTAAAAGGTAGTTTAAAGTACGTGGTAAATCAAAAAACAGTAATCGTAAACGAAAATGATTGCATTTTTATAGCTGAAGGTAGCTTTCGTCAGCGTTTTCTAGCTGAGGAATGCGACTATGTCAGCTTTAACTTTCAATCAGAGCTTGATAAAAAATTCCCCATTTTACTAAAAGACTGTTTAACTAGTGAAATAAAATTGCTTTTTAACGTTTGCGACGACATTTTTGAAAAATATTACCAATGGTCGGAAAAAATCGACAGTGTTCTTAAACTCATTTTTCAAATTTTATCCGATAAAATTGCGACCATTAAAGAAAACCCCGTTATAGTAAACATTAAGAGATATATAAAAGAAAACTTAGAAGAAAAGTTAAGTCTTTGTTTCATTGCTAAACAAGTGGGATATTCTCCTAATTATTGCGAAGCTTTGTTCAAGCGTGAAACAGGCAATTCAATTCTCGCATACGTTAATAAAGAACGCATTGAAAAATCTAAGCTACTTATAGCCGAGGGATTACTGCCTTTAAAAGAAATTGCAGAAGTAGTAGGATTTGACGATTATAATTATTTTTCAAGAACGTTCAAAAACAAAACGGGATACCCACCGACAAAATACCGTAATCATATAAGAAAAGAGTGCTGATTAGTCACTCTTCCCATAGGGAATTGCGACAACTAAATAAATCCTTACGGATTTGTTATATTTGCTAACGCAAGTGAAATTGCCTTACGGCAGTTATATTTTCTAACGGCAAGTTAAAAATTTATTTAATATAACTGCGACTGCAATTCGCAATATCACTAAAAACTTATTTTGCACATCACTTTTAGCCACAAGGCTAAAAATACAACTTAATTATTTAATTCCTTAGTGCAAAAAAGCACACTACGTTTCACTTTTAGTGAAATATAGTGTGCTACACTTTTATTATGGATAAAAAATCCCTAAGAGACGCCCTTAGCACTCTTTTATTTTAGTCTTATATAATGCCTATACCAAAAACGGTGTCTTTCCACTTCTATGTAAAATAATTTCGTCTATCACTGCATTCGTTCTATTCTTTAATAAAAACATAACAGTATCCGCAACGTCCTCAGGCATAATCATGCCGTCACTAGTTAAATCTGGACGCGCTATCTTAATCATATCAGTATAAACCCCGCCTGGAGATACAGCGTGTACTCTTATTCCTTTCTCAAAAACTTCTTGTGCGAGAGCTTTCGTGAATCCTAATAATGCGTGTTTTGAAGCGGAATAAACGCTTTGATAAGGATACCCTTGATGAGCAACAACTGAGGCTATATTTATAATAGTGGCTCTTTCTGATTTCATAAGTTCACTAAGCGCAAGTTGAGTTAAATGAAAAGGCACTCTTGCATTTAAGTTCATAATTTTATCATAAACGTCCATTGCTGTTTTATCAAAATCACAATTAAAAGCCATGCCTGCGTTATTGATAAGAATATCAAGTCCGCCTAACTCGGATATTGCCTTTTCATAACCAGCAGACAAAAATTTATCATCAGTAAGGTCACCTGAAACAACTACGCACTCTCCACCGTTTTGCTTTATCAAGTTTGCTGTTTCCTCAAGCATCTCTTCTCTCTTGCCACCAAATAAAACTGTTTTAACACCCTCTTTCGCGAGCGCAACGGCTATTGCCCTACCTATTCCACCACCAGCGCCTGTTAATAACGCCTTGCATCCACAAACACTCATAATTCACCTCTAAATTAACCATAACATAATTACTAAAATTTTGCAAGTAATTTATCAATAGGCAAAAATTAACCCCCGATTTTTTCGGGGGTTATAAATTTTTTATTCTTCAACAGTTTCTTCAGCAGTTTCTTCAATGTTTTTAGCGTTTTTCTTTGCTAACTTCTTTTCCATTTTAATTCTCTGCTTTTCAGCTTCCACAGTGGCTTTAGCTTCTTCTTCTGCAAGTTTAGCAGCAGCGATTGCAGCTTTTTCTTCTGCCTCAGCTTGACGCTTTGCTTGGATTGCTTCGATTTCAGCTTTGTTTTCTTGACTGCGAGCAAAGATTGTAACTTCGGTTTCTTTGTCGAATAAGTGGCAATGTACAATATCAAGCGCAATCTTAATATCGTCGCCCGCTTTACTAGTTGAACGTGAATCAACCTTTGCAGTAAGGTTACTTACGTCTTCAACGATACTCTTAACCGTGTCAGATGCTTGAGCAGCTTGTTCAGACCTTGTCTTGCAGTAGAGAAGTGTTTCTGAGCCGAGCGCTTCAACAACGTCAACCTTAACTTCAATGACTGCATTTTTCTTATTGCTTGTCCATGCTTCTTCGTCGTGAATGTCTTCAGGTCTAATACCGAACACCACTTCTTTATCGGTGTTAAGATATTTTTCTAAGTTACAAATCAAGTCAACCTTTTCCTTGGGAAGAGCGATTTTTTCTAAACCAAATTCTAAATATACGTTCTTGCCGTCACCAGTAAGTTTACCAGTGAAGAAGTTCATCTGCGGAGTTCCAATAAAGCCCGCAACGAATTGGTTAATAGGATAATCGTAAAGATTGATAGGCGTATCAACTTGTTGCATAAATCCGTCTTTCATTACTACGATTCTAGTACCCATAGTCATAGCTTCTACTTGGTCGTGGGTAACGTAAATGAAAGTTGTTGCAAGTCTATTGTGAAGCTTTGTAATTTCAGTTCTCATTTGTGAACGCAATTTAGCGTCAAGGTTTGAAAGCGGTTCGTCTAAAAGGAACACTTTCGGTTCACGAACGATAGCACGGCCCAAAGCAACACGTTGTCTTTGACCACCTGAAAGAGCCTTCGGCTTTCTTGAAAGATACATTTCAATACCAAGAATTCTTGCAGCTTCTTTAACGCGTTGGTCAATTTGAGCTCTAGGCATTTTTCTGAGTTTAAGACCGAACGCCATATTGTCGTAAACTGTCATGTGTGGATAAAGAGCATAGTTTTGGAAAACCATCGCGATGTCTCTATCTTTAGGCGCACGGTTATTAACGAGCACGCCGTCAATATAGAGTTCACCAGCCGAAATTTCTTCTAAGCCAGCAATCATACGAAGAGTAGTAGATTTACCACAACCTGACGGACCAACGAAAACGATAAACTCTTTGTCCTCAATATCAAGGTTAAAGTCGGTAACGGCGGTAACGCCTGACGGATAAACCTTGTAAATGTTTTTAAGATTTAAACTTGACATAATTTCCCTCCAAAAGTCGCCTTAGCAACTTATATTATTTTCTATTATATTGTACTATATAATGAATATTTTAACAATGGCAATTAAAATAAATAAGTATAAGTATTTTGTACAATTTGCACAAAAGTTAATTGTTAATAATTTTTTTTAATCTAATTCGTCTAGCGTTAAGTCATAAGCAGGGGCAAATTCTTTTAAATAATAATCAACTTCTGCTCTTTTTAAGTTTTTGAGGTCGTTTCCTATTGAGGTTTTCGCTTTTTTAAACTCTGAGTTGCCCGCCTTTATTTCCTCAACGCATTTTAAATATGCTGAAAGTCGGTCGGCGCACTTAACTATTTTATATTCTTCTGTACTCTCGTCGGGAATAACGTATTCTTTATACTCGTCTTGCAAAGTTTCAGGTAACATGCCGAGAATTTTTTCGCAAGCGTTTTTCTCCAAATCTTTATACGCAGACTTTATTTCGGGATTAAAATATTTAATAGGAGTTGGCAAATCCCCCGTTATCACCTCGCCCACTTCATGATACTGTGCAAGTAGCACTACTTTATTCACGTCTACATTCCCACCATAAATTTTATTGTTAATGAGTGCAAGCGCGTGTGCTATCACGGCTACTTGTTGACTATGCTCCATTATGTTTTCTTCACGAATAGAACGCATTAAAGACCAGCGCTTAATATATTTCATTCGATTTAAAAATGCAAAAAACTTATACATTATGTATACCCCTTATTGCGCAAAAATTAGCGTAAAAATTTTTATTTGGATTTACATTTTATCATATAATTTTGCTTGACGCAATGATTTTTAAGTGTTATTATTATGGTAATAAAAATTTAAATATTCGCTATGGGTGCCGAAAGGCTGAGATTATACCATTTGAATCCGCAAGATAATGCTTGAAGGAAATGCAAATTATATCGCTTATATACGCACCCTATATAGGGTGCGTTTTTTCACGCTTAGCGAATAGAAGGAGAAACGTATGTTGCAAAAATGGTTTTTTGAAAACTCTGACTTAACGTTAAGTCAGCAAACTGACGCGCTTAAAGGCGTCATTGAATGTATCCGCGCTTTTTCGCTTTGGGTATTTTTATCGCTTGCAATTATTTTAATTGCCGTTGGAATTTTTATAAATTTTAAATTCCGCGAAAAGTTTTTAAGCTACTTAAAAACTGCGATATCTATTACGGTGGGATTTGCATTATCCTTAATTACCGTGCTACTCTTTCTACAAATTAGCCGTCTTTCAATGAAAGGGGAAATTAACCTTAACTTTTGGCTATGGGTTGGTTTTAGCTGTTTAGCCGCAATATCTATGATAACCCTTGCGGTATTAAAGTCGTTCAACTTTAAGCACTTTAAACTTGTTGCCCTTTTATTAGGTGCATTAATTATTGCTTACGCAATAGTTTTATTATTTCTTTACCCTACGGAAAGCGGGTTTGAGCCTTTGGGCGGTAAAGGGTTATACATAACCTTATCTTCGGTTTTAGTTTTGTTAGTAGTTGCCCTTAGCTTTATCTTTGATAAAACCAAAAACGTGAACAATACAAAAGCTTTAACCTATGCAGGCATTTGTATCGCTATCGCATACGCCCTTTCTTACATAAAGATTTTTGACGGCCCACAAGGCAGTTCAGTTACGCTTGCAAGTATGTTACCTATTATGCTTTACTCATATATGTTCGGCAGTAAGCGAGGCGTTCTTGCAGGGCTTGTTTACGGTGTATTGCAATGCTTACAAGACCCTCAAATTTACGAGCCTTTACAAGTTATGCTCGACTATCCGATAGCTTTCTCTTGCTTAGGTCTTGCTGGAATATTCAAAAATAGTAAGTTTATTAAAAACAAATTGCTAAAATTTATTTTAGGTATTGCTATCGCGGGAACGCTTAGATATTGCACTCACCTATTAAGCGGTTATTTTGTATTCTACTCATACGCTGCTTGGAGCGATTCACCACTATTACAAACAAGTCCTTTCCTTTACAGCCTTGTTTATAACACCGGTGTTCTAATTGATACTGCTATCGACGTAGCCGTTGGTTTTGCTCTTTTTTCATCAAGAAGTATGTTACATCAAGTTGAAAGTATCAATCCACAATAACTATTATTAAAGATAAGCCCGTTGCAAGTTTTGCAACGGGCTTTTATTACGCCATTAGTTTTGTTAAAATTCCAATTATTGCTACTGTTAATATAGGCAAAATTATAAATACAATAAAATAAGCAATTTTACCTTTTGAAACAAAAAATCCTTTTTTTCTTTTAAATAACGCAACGATTAGCCCAGCAAGAGAAACGAGCGCAATAATTAAAGAGCCTATTCCACCAAAAATTATAACGAAAAACACAAAATATAGGGCGACACCGAGCGAGTGCGTTTGAGGATTATCCACCAAAACAACCGAATCAATGAAGGTGTAAACCATAAAAAACACAAAAAATAGGTAAAGTGCTGTCGTTATAATTTGAAATATTAACACCGCTTTACTTTTTACTTCTTCTTTTTTAATTTCTAACTTATTATTTTCTATCATAATTATTTATTTAAATATCTCTCCGTTATAATTCCCGCCAACTCACACATATCCGCACAAGGGCGCTTTGCATAATATTTTTCCGTCCTCTCTTCTGGAACGGGCGACTTATCTAATAAAGTTTGAGCATCTAAAAGTTCTGAACATATTATTGAATTTGCTTGTTCTTTAAATTCTGCACACGCTTGTTGAATTAATGAGTAAATTGCAAGCTTATCGTCCCCGTCTGACTTAAGGAAACTTAACACCATTGTCATACCTAGTACCGCTCCGCAAACGTTCCGCTGTCTTGCAACACCCCCACCGAAACCAATGGATAGTTTTTTCAAAACGCCTTCATCTAGGTTTAATTCCTCTTTAAACGCTAGAACAACTGCTTGCGCACAATTCATGCCCGTTTTAAAATTTTCTTTTGCTAATAACCCCTTATTCATAGTATGCTCCTAAAATTTTGTTATATTAACATTACCACAATTTTATATTTTTGTAAATAGTAAATTTAAAAATTGCAAAATAAAGCTGCGGTAGCGTAGGAGAAGGAAGCTCATATTTAGTTGGAGCTTAAAAATTAACAAAGTAGTTTAAAATTCAAAAAGCAATTAACACTGTTAACTGCTTCCTGAATAATATATGATAAGGGGGAAAATGATGAGCTTTCTTAAGTCTAAAGGCATAACCTTTTGACAATGATATATTACTACTTTTGACGAATTTTGTAAAGTATTTTCACCCCGATTTTTTAAAATTTTTGAAAATTTTTCACAAATTTTTCTAGATTTTGGATTTTTTTGTTATTTTTTAACAGCGGTTGTTATAAAATTACAAAATCACATATTTTATGTTAAACTGCGCGTAAAATAAAAAGAACGGCATCTGCCGTTCTTTAATTTTTTAGTTAAATTATTCACCCTTAAATGGTAATAAATCAACAACCCTTGCACGCTTGATAGCTTTTGCTAAAACTCTTTGATGTTTTGCGCAAACGCCAGTCATACGTCTGGGAAGAATTTTTCCGCCTTCGGTAATATACTTTTTCAAAGTATTGATGTCTTTGTAATCAATAGCTTCAACCTTATTTTGACAGAAAGCACAAACCTTTCTACGGGGAATTCTTTTAACGAATTTTTTACCTTCCTTAGGTGCAGCCGCTGCATCAGCAACAGGAGCCTGCATGTTGGTATTTTCTTCCATTTTATTATCTCCTTATAGTATTAATGGCAAAATGCCTATTAGAACGGAAGCTGATTGTCGTCAATCGCTTCAAGCTGAGGACGTTCTCTTTTCGCCGTAACCACAGGTGCGTTATCATCAACGTCACCCTGAGCATTCTTCGGGGTAAGGAACTCCACTTCGTTAGCAACCACGTCGGTAACGTTTCTCTTAATACCGTCTTTGTCTTCGTAAGAACGGTTTTGCAAACTACCGACAATTGCAACTTTGTTACCTTTTTTCAAATATTTACCGCAATTTTCCGCTCTGCCACGCCACACCGTTATATTGAAAAAATCGGTTTCACGAGTTCCGTCTGCATTAGCATAATCTCTCGAAACAGCGATAGAGAATCTACATACAGCTACTCCGCTTGGAGTTTCTGTAAGTTCTGGGTCACGAGTAAGATTTCCTATTAAGATAACTTTGTTCATTTTTCTTTCTTCCTTTTATTAAATCTTGGTTATCAATCTTCTGATAATACCGTCGGTTATACCGATAACGCGCTTAAGCTCTTCTACAAACGCCTTGTTAGCTTCAAAGGTCATCAACACGTAAAAACCTTCAGACTTGTAGTTGATGGGGTATTGTAATTTTCTAACGCCCCAACGGTCAGTTTTTTCTACTACACCACCGTTTTTAGCAACCAAATCTTCGATTTTCTTGATAATCCCGTCTCTAGCTTCGTCTGTAAGAGTCGCATCAAGGATATAAAGCATCTCGTATTTCGTCATATTTTTTACCTCCTGGACTTATTCGGCTTGCATTTAAGCAAGCAAGGTTATGTTTTCTTTGCAAAAGCAAAGCAGATGTCATAATGATAACAAACTTTTTTAATTTTGTCAATTGTTTTAACTATATTATATTATTTAATATAGTCTTTGAAATCCTTGTTCGCCATACTAAAAAGAATATCTTTACAATTTTTGTCAGGATTAATTATAGCAAAATCCCAAAGCCTATTAAGCTCTTTTCCTATTTTTTCGCCTTTATAACCCAAATTAATCAAATCTGTAGAAGTAATTTTTAATTCTTTTAATGTAAACGGAGTTCCATCTTTATGCATTTGGTCTAAAATTCTGCCCCATTTGATTAAGGTTGGTGCAAGCTCATCGATTTCCAAGCTAGCCCTAAAGTCCGCTTGTTTAATCATTAAAAGTTGGTTAAGTCGACCATAATTTTTAACTATAAATCGACGCACTTTACTTTCTCGCATAGAGCAGTCTAAGTCAATCATGTGTTCTTTAACTAAGAACTTAGTTGTCTCTAGCGTATCGTTATCCGCCTTTAAACGTTTTAAAATCTCTTCTGCAATCCTCTCCCCTTCTTCGAAATGGTGATAATAATATCCGTCACGTTTAAAACAAAAAGGTTTACCCACGTCGTGCAAAAGTGCACTAAGTCTAATACTGCTATCTGCGTAAAGAACCGTTCTTAAACTATGTTCTAACACGTCGTATCTATGGAAATCCGCACGTTGAGCCATCCCTCGCCCTTCAGTAAGTTCTGGAAATATTTTATCCAAAACTGTGGTTTTATTCAAAATTTCTAGTCCCGTATAATGACCGCAACTGTCAGAAAACGCATATTTAGTATCCGATTGCAAAATTTTATTAAGTTCTGTGTATATTCGTTCTGGCGAAATATCATTAATATTATTCGCGAACATTTTAGCGCCTAAAAGAGTTTCTTCTGTCGGTTTAAAGTTAAGTTCCCCCGCAAATCTTGCAAGTCGCATTAGTCTTAATCCATCGTTAGAAAAAACCTTAAACGGCGAAGTTACGGTGTCTAGAACTTTATTCTCAATATCTTTTACACCTCCGAGCGGGTCGACTACAACTCCGTTTTTTAGGTCAAAATATACCGCGTTGCACTTAAAATCGCGACGGAGCGCATCCTCTAAAATATCATCGGTAAACTCGGTCGCTAAAGGCACATGTTCTCCCCCAACGTACTTTTCGCGACGAAAAGCAGTGTATTCGTAGCGATTATCTCCGTCAGAGAAAACGATAGTTCCCGTCCTTTTATACTCTGCGACTATTTTAAATCCGTATGCAGAAAGTGATTCGGATAAAATTTCAACGGGAATTGCCGCCGCCAAATCAATATCTTCCGAGATAGAGCCGTCAATTAAATAATTCCTAACTACCCCACCTACTGCATATAAAGGATTTTCTAACGAATTCGCAAGAGATATTAAGTTTTTAGCAAAAATATTTTTCATAACAAAAATATTATATCATAAAACTTGTAATTTTGTCCATTTTGTAGTAAAATTTATAAAAAAGATAAAAGGTATTTTACTTTGGATATTATAATTAACCCAATAGCGGGCGGTAAAAGAGGTAAAAAAATTAAAAAAGCCTTACTTGCCGTTGTAAAACGCTTACACGAAAGAAAAATTAAATACACTATTCACCAAACTGAAAAGAAAGGTCATGCAAAAGAACTCACTGCAAAACTTATTGCTGAGGGTAGCGAAGTTATCGTTGCTTTGGGTGGTGACGGAACACTACACGAAGTTATAAACGGTTTTACCGACTTTGATAAAACCGCTTTGGGCTTAATTCCATGCGGTACGGGTAATGATTTTGCGAATGCACTTAATTTACCCACTGACCCAGTTAAGGCTCTTGATTTAATAATCGACGGCACACCTAAGTATACAGACTTTATGCAAATGCCCACCGTACGCGGTATAAATATTATCGGCATGGGCATCGACGTGGACGTATTAAAGCGTTATGAAAGTTTGAAAAAGAAAACCAAACTCGGTTACACTATGAGTTTGGTAAAAACTTTGTTCGACTTTGATTATACAGATTTTACTGTTGAATTAGACGAAGAAAAAACCATTGATTACCGCTCGTTTATTGCGTGTATAGCAAACGGACACGTTTACGGTGGCGGAATCCCTATTTGCCCCGTTGCTAGCCCTGTTGATAATAGTTTAGATTTTCTTGCGGTAAAAGAAATCAAGCGTTCTAAAATCGTCGGAGCATTCTTAAAACTTAAAAAAGGCAAAATTTTAAC
>JAZNMA010000140.1:0-4935 GCA_045579345.1 Christensenellaceae bacterium
TCTCCTTTGTAAAAAATTTATACGAGCATTATAACATAATATAAAAAGCATTTCAATAACTTTTTAAATTTTTTCAAGAAAATTTCAAGGAAACTTTAAAAGGCTAAAGCGCGCCCTGCAACTTTATGTGCAGGGCGCGCCTAAGGCTAAGTTTGTTTATTTAAATTTATTTACAACCACAGCCACCGAATCCACCTAAGAATCCGCCACCGCCGTTTTTACAGCAACAGCAAATTAAAAGGAGAGCCACAGGCAGACAGTAGCATGAGTTGAAGAAACCGTTTAAGCAACCGCTCTTACAGAGACAGATAATAAGCAAGATTATTAAAATCCAAAGACAGCAGTTGTTTCCGCCTAAAAAGTCGTAACCGTTCATATTAATACCTCCAAAGTATATGCAACTCCGCCTATGTAGAAATTTTATTGTGTCGGCGAAGTTTTCTATTATCAATATAAGCAAAAGTATTGAAAAATGTTACAACTGCTCTATTTTAATTGCTAAACGCTGTTTTTTGTGCTAAAATATTTATGCTAGAAGCGGTTATTCTAATTGAAAGCTGACTTTTTTATAGCAATAATAATTTTTTTACGACAGGTATCCTAAAAAAGGAACTTGATTGGAGGCAAAAATGAATAATTCACAGGCAAAGTTCTTTAACACTAAGAACATCACTTATCTTGCGATTTTGACCGCGTTGCTTATAGTCTTAAATTTATTAAGCACCGTGTTCAAGGTTATCACTAATATCAATCTTACCTTGATTCCCATAGTGCTGGGCGCGTTGTTATTAGGCGTTAAAGGGGGATTTATACTTGGTCTTATTAGTGGAATAATGACCTTTGTTTTTGGGGTGACGGGGCTAGATGAGTTTACTAACTTCTTATTTGCACAGCATCCCATATTGACTTTTTTAATATGCACGGTTAAAATCACGGTTGCGGGTATTTTGGGCGGAGTAATTTATAATTTTTTTAAGGGTAAAAACAAATACGTTGCAACGTTTTTAGCCTCAGCGATAGTGCCTATTGTGAATACGACGATTTTTATCTTAGGCGCACTCACTATGTTTGACACTTTTTCGGGTTTATCTTCAAACGAAGGTGTCAGCGTAATGTACTATTTGATTATTTATTGCGCAGGCGTTAACTTTTTAATAGAATTTGCGGTAAGTCTTATCGTTGCACCTGCCATACATTCGGTTGTAAACGTACTTGAAAAAAATGTATTTAAGAGTAGGTAAAACATGTTACTTGCCATAGATTTAGGAAATACGAATATAAAATATGGTGTATTCGATGGGGAAAAACTTGTTGCGTCTTTCCGAGTGTCGTCAAGGATTTCTAGAACTGCAGACGAATACGGCTCTGTACTCGTTGGACTTTTATCGGATAGAGGTATAAAAAAGGGGGATATTGACGGCATTATTTTCTCGTCGGTTATTCCCGCGCTTAATTACACCATTTGTCATATGTGCGAGTATTTTTTCGGCATATCTCCTTTAATTGTTGGACCAGGGATTAAAACCGGACTAAACATTAAAGCGGATAATCCGAGAGAAGTTGGTGCAGATATAATAGTGAACAGCGTGTCCGCATATAATAAATACGGTGGACCGATTGTAGTAATTGACTTTGGAACTGCTACAACGTTTGATATAATAAACGAAAATGGCGAATTAATGGGTGTTGTTATTGCGCCTGGTATTAAAACGTCGCTCGAAGGACTTGCAACTAAAACGGCGCAATTACCTATGGTTGAACTAGACGCGCCTAAAACAGTAATAGGTAAAAACACAAAACATTGCATGCAAGCAGGGCTAATTTTCGGATTTGCAGGACTTGTAGAAAACATCGTTAAGAAAATCAAAAAGGAAATGGGGCTTTCTGAAATTAAGGTGGTTGCTACTGGCGGTCTCGGTGAAATTATTGCAAAAGAAGTCAAAGCAATTAATTTGGTCGATAGAACTTTGACTTTGGATGGGCTTAAAACTATATTTAATCTTAATAAATAGGAAATTTTAACACTTTAACAGTTTGGAGGTATATATGAAAAAAGCAGGCGTTGCTATATTGGGTTTAGGTGTCGTAGGTGGAGGAACTTATCAAATACTTACCGAAAAGAGAGAGTACTTTAAAAAGACGCAAGGCGTTGATATAACGGTTGAATGTGTTCTCGAAAAGAACGTTGAAAGGGCTCTTTCTCTTGGCATTGAGAAAGAGAAGATTGCTAACAATATCGAAGAAGTAGTTTCAAACCCAAACGTTGACATCGTTGTAGAAGTTATCGGTGGTACAGGCGTCGCAAAAACATTCGTTACTAAAGCGCTTATGAGCGGTAAAACGGTTGTCACTTCAAACAAAGAACTTTTTGCTAAACATTGGCCGGAACTTGAAGCCGAAGCTAAAAAAATGAATGCTGGGTTATTCTTTGAAGCAAGTTGCGTGGGTGGTGTTCCCATTATCCGCACTCTTCAAGAGGGAATGCAAGCTAATAAAATTTTATCAATTAAGGGCATTATAAATGGAACGACCAACTATATTTTGACAAAAATGGCTTATGAGGGTTGGTCTTATGAAGAAGCATTAAAAGAAGCGCAAAAGCTTGGCTATGCTGAATTTAATCCTACTGCTGACGTTGAAGGTTTTGACGCTACTTATAAGCTTTCAATCCTTTCAAGTTTAGCATTCAATAAAAAGATATGTATTGAAAACGTTTACCGTGAAGGTATTACAAACGTAAATAAAGAAGATATAGCATATGGAAAGGAAATGGGCTATACCTTAAAGCTCTTAGGTATCGGAAAAGATACGGAAAATGGGGTAGAGGTAAGAGTTCACCCTACTTTTATTAAAAACGAAGACCCGCTTGCAAGTGTAAACGATTCATTTAATGCGGTGCATTTAGTGGGTGATGCTGTCGGTGAGATTATGCTTTACGGAAGGGGTGCTGGCGCGCTTCCAACAGGTAGTGCAATCGTTTCTGACGTAATATTTGCAGCAAAACACGACCAGTATTTTTATGCGAATTTTGAAAACAACCAAAAGGGAAATAAAGCTACTAAATTTGTAAACGACTTTACTTCTAAATACTATATTAGATTATCTGTTAAAGATACAGCAGGCGTTCTTTCAAAGATTTCAGGTGTTTTTGCTAAGAATAGCGTTAGTATTTCTGAAGTTAAGCAAGTATCTTATGAGGACGGAAAAGCGCAAATTATTATAATCACACATGTTTGTGGCGAAAACCTTGTTAAGAAAACTCTAAATAAATTACAAACACTTGATGAAGTATTTGAAATTAAAGGCACAATTAGGATGGAAGAATAAAGGAGACATATATGACTCATAATCATTATCAAACAATGGAAATTAAAAGACTTTCGGAAATTTTTAACAATACTCCAAAGTTTACCGAAGAAGTATATACGAAAAACGAAGTTAAAAGAGGGCTTCGTGACGAAAATGGTGCAGGTGTTATAACGGGTCTAACAGATATTTCCGACGTTATCGCTAAAAAGAAAGTAGACGGCGTATTAGTTCCTTGTGACGGAGAACTTTATTACCGCAGTATAAACGTTCGAACGATGATTGAAAATTATGACGTTGACATGCGTTCTGGTTTTGAAGAGGCGACTTACCTATTGCTATTTAATAAACTACCTAATAAAGAAGAATTAGTTGAGTTCAAGAAATTACTTGCAAGTTACCGTAAATTGCCTAGAAACTTTGTTCGTGACGTTATAATGAAAGCTCCCAATAAAGACATTATGAACTCAATTTCTAGATGTATTCTTGCATTGTACAGCTATGACCAACATGCGCTAAATAACTCGATTGAAAACGTTTTAAGACAATGTTTAATGCTCACCGCAATGATGCCGATGTTCGCTGTTTATGCATATAACGCGCACATGCATTACAATGAAAATAAGAGTTTATACATACATCGCCCGCGTCCTGAACTTTCTACAGCTGAAAACGTGTTATATATGCTTCGTCCGGATAGTAAGTATACTGAACTCGAGGCAAGAGTATTAGACATTGCGTTTATTTTACACGCAGAACATGGTGGTGGTAACAACTCAACCTTTACGACTCACGTGGTTACAAGTGCTGGAACTGACACTTATTCAACAATTACTGCTGCGCTTTGTTCACTTAAAGGGCCTAAGCACGGTGGTGCAAACATAAAAGTTATGGAAATGTTTGCCGACCTAAAAAAACACGTAAGTGATTGGAATGATGAAGAAGCAATTAAAGCATATCTTTCAAAATTATTAGCAGGCGAAGCGTACGATAAAGCAGGTTTGATATACGGTATGGGGCACGCCGTTTATTCGGTTTCCGACCCAAGAGCCGTTGTATTTAAAGAGTACGTAGAAGCGCTTGCTAACGAAAAGGGCAGAAAGAAAGAATTTAAATTATATAGCACTGTTGAAAGAATTTCACAAGAACTTATTTGTCAAAAGAGAAAAGTTATAAAGGGTGTCGCTGCGAACGTTGACTTCTATAGCGGGTTTGTTTATAACATGTTAGGACTTCCTGTTGAATTATTTACTCCAATGTTTGCCGTATCAAGAGTTGCTGGTTGGAGTGCACACAGAATGGAAGAACTATTAAACAACGGAAAGATTATTCGTCCTGCATACGTTTCTACGAACGGCAGAAAAGAATACGTAAAATTAGAGGATAGAAACTAGCGTTTTTTATTAATTTAAAAATCTTTTAGCAAAAATGATAAAACCCCCGAAGTCGGATCGTAGCCATGTCGTTCTGTGAGCCAAGGAGTTGAAAGGCAGAGTTGTCTTCCTAAGACCGCTTGGCCTCCGACTTACGTTTCTACGAACGGCAGAAAAGAATACGTAAAATTAGAGGATAGAAACTAGCGTTTTTTATTAATTTAAAAATCTTTTAGCAAAAATGATAAAACCCCCG
>JAZNMA010000141.1:0-12318 GCA_045579345.1 Christensenellaceae bacterium
ATTATTGCAAGTTTATTTTTAGAAGACGCACAAAAAATTACCGAACAAACAAATAAAAAGTTTACAAAAGAGCAAAAGCAACTTTTTGACCAACATATGAGCGAGTATGATAAATTATTTGATAGTCTTAACGATGAGCAAAAAAAATTATTTATAGAAATAGATAATTATCGCGTGAATGAAGAAACCGAGCACCGCCTAAAACTATATTATCTTGCATTAAAAAAGGGAATAGTGCTTGGTATAGATATTGCTAAAACTGTTTTTTAAAACACTTCTCTAATAGCTAAAAGTTCTCCTGTAAAGCCGTCTATAAGCAAGGCTTTGAGGCGGTTGCCTCCCGACGCTATTCCTACGTACCAATAGGGTTTTTCATCTTTGACTAATATGCGCACGTGTATTTCAGCATTAAAATTTCCGTTCTCGTCGGTATAATATTTTAATAATGAATTTTGTTCATTATAAAGATGGTCTAGTGCGGTTGTATAAGATATAGTGTTTTCTGGCAAAATAGATTTTAATAAAATTTCGTGACGCTCATTGCCATATGAAAGGGTTATATAAAACTCTTTTAGATTAAAGCTTTCAACTTCTACGGTTGCGCATAGGGTATCGCTTACTGGATTTAATTTAAATTGAGAACTGTATGTATTGTTGTTAAAATCAAAACTTAGAAAATAGGTTGTGTTTTCATTTTCCTTGCTCATTAAATGAAAAGTTAAAGAGTAAATACGAGCGTTTACTTTTGCGTCGTTTGAATACGGACTTTCTTTAAATCCGTAACTTGCTTTAAGGTTTATATTTTCTGTATTGCCTGTATAAATAATTTCTCTTAAGTCGCTGACTGAATTATAAAGTGGATTTGTTTTATTACAAGCAGTTAAAGAAAAACAAAATAAAGTGAAAACGGCTAAAATTATTGAGATTTTTTTCATGATTACTCCTTTAGATATAACTAAAATATGATGAAAAATAAAAAGTAATTCACTTTTTGTGTTTTTTAGTAAAAAAGGATTGATTTTTAAGAGAAACTTTGTTAAAATAGAAAAAATAATTATATAAGGAAAAAACATTGAAGAAACTCGTTATTAAAACAGCACTTATAACAATAGTATCCATGATTGGAGCAGTTATCATTGCATTCGGTGCATTCGCTATGTTTGCACCCGGTCGTGTTGCGAGTTTTTTTGACGGCGTGGGGGGATATTCCGCGTCCGTTTTCTTTTATGAAAGACAGTACGAAAAAACTGGTGATTTTTCCGACCTAGTAGTTTTGGTGGATAAACTTGACGACCAAGCTGATAAATATACTGCGGAAAAGTATTTGAAGATTTTTATTGAGCACCAAGACTTTGAAAGTTACTGCGCTGGTAAAACAGTGATGGGAATTTCTCTTTCCGATTATTACGTTGGTAGATTTGAAGATTTACAAAAAGGCTAATATATTTATAAAAAGCCTACAAAATAAAAGAAAAACTGTTTAGGAGAACTTTATGGGTACTATTATTAAAGAAGGTTTAACTTTTGACGACGTGCTACTTGTTCCGCAAGCGAGTGACGTTATTCCCTCTCAAGTTAGTTTGGCGACTAATCTTACACCTAATGTTAGATTGAACATTCCGCTAATGTCGGCGGCGATGGACACGGTTACAGAATCTCGTCTTGCTATCGCCATGGCAAGAGAGGGTGGTATGGGTATCATTCATAAGAATATGTCTATTGAAGAACAAGCCCTCCACGTGGACAAGGTTAAAAGGAGTGAGCACGGCGTTATTACCGACCCCTTCTTTTTAGAGCCGGATAACTTGGTAAGTGACGCTTTGGCACTTATGGAAAAATATCGTATAAGCGGTGTGCCGATTACCCATGAGGGTAAGTTGGTCGGCATTTTGACTAACCGTGACTTGCGTTTTGAGAGCAATTTTGAACAACCCATCAAAAATATAATGACTAAAGATAATTTAGTCACTGCGCCCGTTGGCACTTCACTTGATGAGGCTCAGAAAATTTTAGGCAAGCACAGAATTGAAAAACTTCCTATCGTTGATGAAAAGGGTTACTTAAAGGGGCTCATAACCATTAAAGATATAGAAAAAGCAATTCAATATCCAAACTCTGCAAGAGATAAAAACGGCAGACTTTTAGTTGGTGCAGCGGTTGGCGTTTCCATTAATACGCTTGAAAGAGTTGAAGCTTTGGTAAAATCAAAGGTTGACTTAATTGTCGTTGATAGTGCGCACGGACATTCTAAAAATATTCTCGATATGGTTAGAAAAATTAGAGATGCGTACCCGAATCTTCCCATCATTGCAGGTAACGTTGCTACGGCAGACGCAACTGAAGCGCTTATCGAAGCGGGTGCTGACGTTGTTAAAGTTGGTATCGGTCCCGGTTCAATTTGCACCACTCGTGTTGTTGCGGGTATTGGCATGCCTCAACTTACGGCGGTTATGGATTGTGCTGAGAGAGCTGAAAAGTTTGGTAAAAAGGTTATTGCAGACGGCGGAATCAAATATAGTGGCGATATAACCAAAGCAATCGGTGGCGGTGCTGCTGCTGTTATGATAGGTAGTCTTTTTGCAGGTACGCTTGAAAGTCCTGGTGAAATTGAAATTTATCAAGGCAGAAGCTTTAAAGTATATAGGGGCATGGGCTCACTTCCCGCAATGGCTTGCGGTAGTAAAGACCGTTATTTCCAAGAAAACGCTAAAAAGCTCGTTCCCGAAGGGGTTGAGGGGCGTGTTCCTTATCGCGGAGCGCTCTCTGAAATCGTTTATCAGATGTGCGGTGGTATCCGTGCAGGTATGGGATATTGCGGGATGAGAACGATTGACGAACTCCGTAAGAACGCTCAGTTTGTTAAAATCACAAACGCAACTTTGGTTGAAAGTCACCCACACGATATTTCAATTACCAAAGAATCACCTAACTATTCTCCGAGAAGTTAATTAAAAAATTAAGCCCCGATTTATCGGGGCTTTGGTTTTAGTTTACAAAAATGATTTACTATTTTAATAAAATATTGTAAAATAATTACATGGGAAATTACGAAAATAGATTATTTAATTCAAAAAACGTCAGCGGTTTTGCTTTTGCGTCGATGATAGCCGTTTACGTTTTCATATCTTTTATTGGTCAGTTCATTGCGCTGGCAATTTTTGGTAAGGGCTCAGCATATTTAGCAATTTGTTCAACCTTTTCTTGTCTATCTATGGCAGTAGTTTTGTTTGCAATTTTGCGTGTGAAAAAAACGAACGTTTTTAAAGGTGTAAACTTAAAACCTTGCAATTTCGTTTATATTTTGCATGCGCTTGCAATTTCTTACGGAATGTTGTTCGGTTTTGGATTTATCAATGACGCTGTAGTTCAACTTTTCGTGAATATAGGTTTAAATGTTTCACAGTTGGAAGTACCTCTTAATTCACACTTGCATTTTATTGTGTTTGCGCTTGTGCTTGCCGTTTTACCTGCTCTCTTTGAAGAATGTTTTTTCAGAGGGTTTATGCAAGATAACTTAAAGGGAATTAAGACTTATCTTGCAATTTTAACCGTTTCTTTAAGTTTTGCTCTTTATCACAAGTCGCTTGCCCAGTTTGTTTATCAATTAATCTACGGGATAGCTTTGGGTTTGCTGTTTAATCGTTCGGGTAGTGTTATTCCTTGTATTATAGCGCACTTTTTAAATAATTTTTCAGTAATTTGTTTTGAATACTATCATATCAATGTGAATTTATATAACCCTTTATTAATTATTTCTGGATTATTCATTCTTGGCGTTTCTCTATTTATTTTAATTTTTCATCAGCGTGAAAAAACTTCTCAATGCCAACAAGGATTAAGTGCTCTAAAAGATTTTTATCTACCATTCGGGCTTTTTGGAGCTTTAATTTGTTTAGTATTTTTAATAGGTAATTTATTTGGTGTTTAGTATGGTAAAAATTAATTTAGTAGCGGTTGGCAAAGTAAAAGAAAAATATTTTGCAGACGGCATAGCAGAATACTCAAAACGACTTTCGCGTTTTTGTGAGTTTAAGATAACCGAAATAGCAGAAGAAAATTTTAATAAAGTGGACGATGCTGTTGCCGAAATTATAAAAGAAAAGGAAGCGGAGAGAATACTCCCGCATTTAAAAGGGCACGTGTTCTCTATGGCGATAGAGGGTAAAAAAATGTCTAGCGAGGCTTTTGCCGATAAAATAAATCACCTCATAAGCGACGGAAACGGTGTTATTACCTTTGTTATAGGTGGTTCTTACGGCTTGTCGGATAAGATAAAGAAAGCTTCAAACGAAAAGTTTTCTTTTTCCGAAATGACTTTTCCGCATACTCTTTTTAGGCTCATGCTTACAGAACAGATATATAGAGCTTTTTCAATTAATTGTGGTAGCGCGTATCATAAGTAAAACATATTATGTCGTATGAACATATTTGAAGAAATTAAATGTTTTTACGATAATTTTGAAGGTGAAAAACGAATAATTGGGAATAGCGTTAAAGGGAAAGATATATACGCTTTTAGTATCAAAAAGACGACTAAACCCGTAATACTTGTGCAATGTGCCATCCATGCTCGCGAATACGTCACCTCGAAACTTTGCTTATTACTAGCTAAAGATTTTATTATTAGAGGGAAGAAGGGCACTGTATGGTTTTTACCTATGGTTAATCCCGATGGGGTGGAAATTGCGATAAATTCTAATCCTTTATATAAAGCCAATGCGAACGGCGTAGATTTAAATGTTAATTTCCCTGCTAAATGGGGTAAAGGCAAAAGCAACGTCTTTGTTAAAGGGAGTGAGAATTTTATAGGTGAATATCCGCTTAGCGAGCCGGAAAGCCGAGCGATTTGTGAATTTACGCGTTATATTTTACCAGATATGAGCATAAGTTACCACTCTAAGGGCGAAGAGATATATTGGGAATTTTATCAAGATGAACTAACTTTAAAAAGGGACGAAAAACTAGCACTAGTAGCGTCAAAAATTACAGGATTCCCGCTAATTTCTGTAAAAGGCTCATGCGGGGGATACAAGGATTGGTGTATTCAGCATTTAAAAATACCTGCCCTTACAATTGAGGTCGGCAGTGACGTACTTCCCCATCCGATTGATATAGAGTATGCCGAGTGTATATTTAAAAAGCAAAAGGATTTACTTATAGGCTTAATAGAGGAGCTAAACAATGATTAAAAAGTTTATGAAACTTGCTATAAAAGAGGCGGAAAAAGCAAAAGAGAAAGACGAAGTGCCTATTGGTGCAATCATAGTTTTAAATGGTAAAGTTATTGCGAGGGCGCATAATCTTATGGAAAAAACACAGCTAGCAACGGCGCATGCGGAAATTTTAGCAATAAACAAGGCGTGTAAAAAATTGAAGAGCTGGAGGCTTGACGGCGCGGAAATGTACGTTACAATTGAACCTTGCGCTATGTGTGCGGGCGCGATTGCAAATGCAAGAATAAAAAAGGTGTATTTTGGTGCGTTTGAAAAAAAGAGCGGGTGTGCCGAGAGTAAATATAGCGTGCTTTCTGATAATGGTCTAAATCACAGCGTGGACTTTGAGGGCGGAATTGAGATGGAAATTTGTGCAAATATTATAAAAAGTTATTTTAAATCAAAGAGAATCGAAAAAAAACCTTGACTAAAATATTTATAAGGTATAGAATATAGATGGGTACTATATGTACATAAAGTTACATTAGGAGAAAAAATATAATGATTACACACGGCAACAAGATTCAAATTATTTCAGGCAACTCAAACAGACCTTTGGCAGAAGCGGTTGCAAGGGAATTAAACATTCCGCTTAGCGAAGCAGAAGTTGGCAAATTCTCGGACGGCGAAATAGCCATAACCCTTCCCCAAACGGTTAGAGGTAGAGACGTGTTTATTATACAATCAACGTCCATTCCGGTAAATGATAACCTCATGGAATTACTTATAATGATTGATGCTTGTAAGAGGGCGTCGGCAGGAAGAATTACTGCGGTTATTCCTTATTTCGGATATGCTAGACAAGACAGAAAAGCACGTCCAAGAGATCCGATTACGGCAAAGTTAGTTGCTGACATTTTGACAAACGCTGGCGCAGACAGAGTTCTTACTATGGATTTACACGCTGCACAGATACAAGGCTTTTTTGATATTCCCGTTGACCACCTTTACGGTGCGCCAATTTTAGCAAGATATTTTAAGAATAAAATGAACGAGGACTGGGTTGTTGTTTCTCCCGACGTTGGTAGCGTTGGCAGAGCAAGAAACTTTGCTTCAAGAGTAGACGCGGCACTTGCAATCGTGGACAAGCGTCGTCCTAAAGCAAATGCAATCGAGGTTATGAACGTGATTGGTGATGTTAAAGGCAAGTCGTGTGTAATGGTTGATGATATGATTGACACGGCAGGAACGATATGTCAAGGAGCGCAAGCACTTGTTAACAACGGCGCAAAAGAGGTTTTCGCTTGCTGTACTCACGGTGTTTTAAGTGGACCCGCGATGGAAAGACTTATAGCCTCGCCTATTAAGGAAATAGTCGTTTTAGATACGATTGATATGCCGGAAAACGTTAAGAATAATCCGAAAATTAAAGTTCTTTCAGTTGCAAAACTCGTTGCTAAGGCAATAAATACTATCTATGCCGACACTTCGCTTTCGGCAATATACGAAGACTAAAATACAAAAGAGAGCCGTTTATAAAAACGGCTTTTTTAATGGAGTAGATATGAAACTTATAGTTGGACTTGGTAATCCCGAGGATAAATATAAAAATACTTTCCACAATTTAGGGTTTATGTGTGCGGATATAATTGCCGACAAGCTGAATTTAACATTTAATAAGCAAAAATGCCGTGCAATGATTGCTGAAACAAATATTAGTGGTCAAAAAGTTATAATTGCAAAACCACTGACTTTTATGAATTTAAGTGGGGAAAGCGTAAGAGAATTAGTAAATTTTTATAAAATAGAAACTAAAGACCTTTTAGTTTTTTTTGACGACTACGACCTTATTAAAGGAACGGTTAGAATAAGAGAAAAGGGTTCGGCTGGCACTCATAACGGTATGCGAAACATTGTTTCAGAACTAGGAAAAATGGATTTTCCTAGGGTTAGAATAGGATTTAAGCCGACAGAAGAATTGAACGTGCCTTTAATAAATTACGTTCTTTCGGGAATAAAAGAATCAGATAAAGAAGTATATCAAAAAGCGATAGAAATTGCAGGGTGTGCCGGTTATGATTTTGCATATGGCAAACCTATACAAGAAATAATGCAAAGATACAATACTAAATCCGAATAAAGTAGGGTTTTAAATGCTAGATAAAATTTTACAACTAAAAGAAAAAGACAATTCTGTTAAAGAATTTGTTGAAAGCGTCCGCCAAGGTATTCCTTCGGCGGTTTTCGGCGTTAGCGAACCGTTTAAAAATTATCTTGTTTCTTTATTAGAAGATAAGGTATTACTTATCGTGAAAGACGGCGTTAGGGCAAAGTCAATTGCGGAAGGGATAAGGGAGCTGTCGGACAAGGAGGTTATATATATTCCTGCAAAGGACGAACTATTACTCCATAATAAGGCGTTTTCTAAAGACAACACTTTTGAACGTATACGCGCTCTAAGTAATTTAACGACTGCACAAGTAATAATAACCACGCCAGAAGCACTTATGCAGATAGTGCCTAAAAAAATCGAACGTTTTAATTTGGAAAAAAATCAAGACTTATCGCAAAGCGACTTGCTAAAAAAACTCGTTGCTTTAGGATATACGCGTGTGGAAACTGTTAGTTCGCAAGGCTATTTTGCTCTTCGTGGAGATATATTAGATATTTACCCCATAAATTATGAAAATCCAATGAGAGTGGATTTTTTTGGAGACACGATTGTCAGTATAAAAAAGTACGACGTTGATACTAGAGAAAATTTAGGCTACGCCGATAGCGTAAGCATTATTCAAGCATCTGAATTTACATTTTTAGAAGATGATTTTTTAAGTATAAAATCAATTTTAAGAGATGAACTTAAAAAAACAGTAAAAAGTGCAAGCGCACGTCTTAGAACAATTCTTGACGATTTAGAAGTCGCAATGGAAAATTTAGACAAGGACGGATTATCTATTCTTGCACCGCTTTCTGTTGACAAAGGCAGTATTTTCGATTATTTGGATAAAAACACGGTAGTCGTGGTGGACGAATGTAAACAAGTGAACGAAATTGCGTTACTTAATCAAACTGAGTTTAATGAAAGATACTCTTCACTTGTTAAGGCTGGCGAAATTTTTTCCTTTTCAGAAAAAGCCTTCTTAGGTTTAGAAAATATCATTAACGCAATTAAAAACTATAAAAACGTCGCTATGCAAACCTTGTCTACAGCAATCCCGTTTTTTAACCCGTTAAAGATAATTAATCCTCAATCGGGTAGCGTTGCGGATTATCAGCTTGATTTTAAGGAAGTTTTTACAGATATATCCAATTGGTTAAAGACTGGTTACTCTGTAACCGTGTGCGCATCTGATATAAAAAAAGCAGAAAATTTCTGCTATGAACTTTCTCTTAGAAATATAGCCTCTTCAATAAACGGCTTACAGCTAAAAGGCGTAAATATTATTACTAAAAAGCTCAGCCGTGGTTTTATATTCCACGAAGAAAAAGCCGTAATTATCGGTAGTGGAAATTTATTTGTAAAGCCAGTTTCCGTAAGAAAAATAAGGGCTAAGAATAAGTTTTTTACTGCACCGGAAGTGGGTGAATATTGCGTTCACGAAACACACGGTGTGGGTAGAGTTTTAGGAAATAAAAAGATAACCTCTACTGAGGGCACTAAAGATTACGTTGCCGTCGAATACGCTGGCGGTGACGTGTTGTACGTTCCAGTTGAACAAATGGACATCTTGACCAGATACCTTGGTGGGGATAAAAAACCTAAGCTATCAAGAATTGGTGGAAAAGATTTTGAGCATTTAAAAAACAGAATTAAAGAAAGCATTAAAAAAATGTCTTTTGATTTAAAAAGACTTTATCAAGAACGAGAGGAGTTAAAAGGTTATAAGTTTAAAGAAGACGACGAACTGCAAAACGTATTCGAAAGTACTTTTCCGTTTGAAGACACGCCTGACCAAACGCTTGCTTGTGCAGATATTAAAAGTGATATGGTAAGTGGAAAAGTTATGGATAGGTTGGTGTGCGGAGACGTCGGATTTGGTAAAACCGAAGTGGCATTTAGAGCTGTTTTCCGTGCGATAGTTGGGGGTAAACAAGCTGTTATGCTAGCTCCGACAACAATACTTACCGAACAGCATTTTAATACTGCAAAAGAAAGATTTAAGGATTTTGGCATAAAAATAGCTTGTTTAAATAGGTTTAAAACACCTAAAGAACAACGCATTATTATTCAAGATTTGAAAGAAGGCAAGATAGATTTCGTTATAGGGACGCATAGGCTGTTGAGTAAAGACGTCGGTTTTAAAGATTTGGGAATTTTAGTTTTAGATGAAGAACAACGGTTTGGCGTGGAGCATAAAGAGAAAATTAAGCTATTAAAAAAGAACGTTCATGCAATAACGTTAACAGCAACGCCCATACCGAGAACGTTACACATGTCGTTATCTGGTATCCGTTCTATAAGCACGATTAATACTCCGCCAAAAAAACGCTTGCCCGTCCAAACGTACGTTACTGAAGAGAGTGAAACGCTTATAAAAGACGCAATATTAAAAGAAGTAAACCGTGGTGGTCAAGCATTTATATTATACAATCGAGTGGAAAGCATATTTACTTTTGCCGATAGTATAAAAAGACTAATGCCGTCGTTACGTATAACCGTTGTACACGGGCAGATGGACGAGCGGGTTATGGAAAAGAATATACTTGCCTTTTATAGAGGTGAATATGATTTACTAGTTTCTACCACAATAATAGAAAACGGCATCGACCTTCCAAAAGCAAATACGCTCATAGTAATAGACGCTGACAGACTGGGTCTATCTACTTTGTATCAATTGAAAGGCAGGGTTGGCAGAAGCGACCGATTAGCCTATGCTTATTTTACTTTTAAGCGCGAAAAAATCTTGAGTGAAAGTGCTTATGAAAGACTTAATGCTATTATAGAGTTTACAGAAATGGGTAGCGGTATAAAAATTGCTATGCGTGATTTAGAAATTAGAGGTGCAGGGAATATTTTAGGGGCCGAACAACACGGTCATATGGATAAAATAGGCTATGAATTATATTCAAAATTATTAAGGGAAGAACTTTCCGGCAAAGAGGAAATCGTGCCCGAATTAGATATTAGGGTAACTGCATTTATACCAGACGAATACATTGAAAATAACATTGGAAGAATGGACGCGTACAAGGAAATTGCGGAAATAGATTCGCTTTTAAAAGAAAAAGAGTTTCGCTCGTCTATAACAGAAAACTACGGGGTTATTCCGGAAGAGACGGATAACCTTATAAACATTGCCGTTGTTAAGAGATTAGCAATGCAGTTTTCAGTAAAGGAAATTAACGTGAGAATGTCAGACGTGTCTTTGGTTTTTAATGATTTTAAAGTGTTTGCAGACTCAAGATTAATTAGTGCGCTTGAGGAATTTAAAGAGCAAGCAAGTGTCGTTTTGACGACTGCGCCTATGATAGAATTTAAGCGTAACGGTGAAAGCAGTTCAGAAATGCTTAAAAAAGTCAAACAGTTTTTGATATTTGCTTGCAAAAAATAAATAATAATTAGAGATTGAACTGATAAAAATTATAAAAAAGCAAAAAAACGATTGCAATTTTTTCGAGTATAGTATATACTTTATGAGTATAGCAAAAAATTTATATCGTTTGTTACGGGAGATTATATATGAGAAAAATTTTGGTCACTATAGCTTCTATCGTTATGTCGCTAGTTATGTGCTTATCCGCGTTTAGTGGATGTGGTCTTATAGAAGTAGACAGTGAAAAAGATATGAATCAAGTCGTTGCGACTGTTCGAATTAGCGAGGACGTCCCTAAGGCGGACGAAATTTTGAAAAAAGATATTTTGATGTCTTATATCAACTACTACTATCAAATGGAGCAACAAGGTTATAGTAGGGAAGACGTCATCAAAGAAATAGTAAAAGCTCTAATTGAAAACAGAGCGCTTGTTCAAAAAGCGATTTTAGATTTTGAAGAGGGTAATAAACCTTTTGAAGGCGTAGTGGATAACCAATATGAACCGTGGGATTTAAATAGGTATCTTACCGACGAGGAACGAATTGACGCGGAATATTCAGCAGTTAAAGATATGAATTCGCTAATTCATAGCTACATGAAAACACACGACCACGAAAAAGTTCAAGATACAATGCCCGAAACGGCAAGAACAGTCCCGACTGGTGCCGTAAACGCTGAAAAAGAATATGGCAAAGAGGAAAAAGAAGCATATATAAATAAAGGCGTAGATATAAGTGGAGACGACCGTTATGATTCTTTTATCGACGTTGTTGAACTTTTAGACGTGAACGGACTACTCGGTGACACATGGGATGAAAAAGATTTAAAGACTACTCGCTATTATGCTCAAACGGTAAAGAATTATAAAGAGCGTAAAATTCTTGAAAAGTATGAAAAACTTATTACTGATTCTGTAAGAGAAAAAATTACGTTTGAGGTATTAAAAGCAGTCTATGCTGACAATTATGAAAAACAAGCAAATTTTGACAACGCAGAATTTGTTGAAAAACTTTCCTCCGCATCTGCTAGCGACCCTATCTTAGTAAGCAACGGCAGTGGCTATGGTTACGTATATAACTTGCTTATCGGTGCAGACGAAGATACACTTGCAAAACTTAACGAGTGGGAAGCTCCAGAAGATTCCAAGCTAGACGATGAAGAAAAGGAAGAGTTAAGGAAAGAATATAGAAGAGAGTTATTCAAAAATATAACAGCAACCGACCTTCGTTCTTCTTGGATAATGGCTGGTTATGATTTCGATGGTGAAAAGTTTACTGGCGATTATACTTTAGTTAAGGATTCAAAGAACAGTTTATCTTTTAAAGGTACGACTACTCTTCTTAATCCGGAAATTGGTGACCATGACCACGACCACGACGATGAATACGTTCCTGAATATAGGGTTGATGAAGTTACCGAATACGGGCTTGATGAATTTATTGAAATGATGGAAATTTATCTTTACGGTTCAGTTCAAAACGGCGATGAGGACGATAACGTTTCAGTTTATAAGAGGGTAGAAGCGACAAAGGGTTCAGTTGAAGGTTATAGAGAGAAGATTAACGAACTATTGTTTGCGTTCTCAACCGACCCAGGTTCGTTAAACACTTATATGGGTTATGAGATTAAA
>JAZNMA010000142.1:0-20189 GCA_045579345.1 Christensenellaceae bacterium
ATATTTTACACCTTGAGGACAATCGCTATTTCCGATTGAATATAAAATATAGTTCTCTATTCCCTTTTCATTTAATAATTGACTTACGGCAAGACAAATTTTCCCCGTACTGCCCTTATCGCACAAACTGTTAATTTGTAATAATTTCATCTCACTTTACAACTTTATTTTAAAATAAATTTTCTTTAATAACTCTTTAATTTTAGAACGAAAAACAAAAAACATTTTGCAAATAAACAAAATAATTGTTTTCCCCTTATCAATATTACGTGCAATTTTAAACGCCTCGTCAGCTTCCTTGTAGCGAGTTTTTAAATATGCTGTTTTACCAAAAATATAAAATAATTTAAATTCTTTTAAGCAATTATCTTTTAACCATTGCAAACTTCTTGCCCAAAACATATCTTGTTCTGGATTATGATAAGAAAAACCTATACTTCTCGATACTTGCTTAGAGTGCACTCTCCCCTTAACCAAAACTTTCGGAATAAAATGAATACTATAGCAATTAGCATATAGCCTAAACCACATATCCATATCATTTAACAAGCGCAAGTTTTCATCAAACATTCCTAATCGCTCAAAAGCTTTTTTATGAACTAAACATGAACAGCCATGAAACCCATCCTGAATCGGCTCAGCAATTAAATGTAAATAACTTTTTTCTTTATTTATTTTTTTATTAGTTAGCTTTAATTTCTTTTTGCTTGTCTTACTAATGATTTTACCAGAAGCATCAATTAAATTCGCCGCTGCAAAAAAAACGTTATAACTTAAATTTTCGTCATCATAATTATTTAAATGTTCATTGATGTACTTGATTTGCTCTAAAACTTTATTTGGATAATATAAGTCATCGTGAGAAAGCCAAGAAAACCACTCACCCGACATCTTTTGTATACCAAAGTTTAATGCCGACGACGAACCGCCGTTTTCTTTTTCATAATAACGAATTTTATCGTCATATCTTTCAGCAACTTCTCTGGTTTTTCCGCCGTCTTTCGAGCCGTCGTTAACAACTATTATCTCAATATTTTTATAGCTCTGATTTAGAGCAGACTCAATCGCTTCTGCTAAATAATTAGAAGCATTAAATGCTGGTATTACTATCGAAACTTTTGGACAATACAATAATTCTTTTTCCATTTTAATTATCTTTTTGATCTTTACTTTTATATTTTCGTCTTCTTCTTATAAACAACTTGTATTTTACTGTTTTATAAAGTTTAGTTTTTAACAAAACAATCCTTGCTAACTTTTTCAATTTACATTTTGCATTTATTGGAAAATATTTATCGAACAACTCTTTTCCATTGAGTGTATTAGCGTCATTTAAAAATTTTTCTCTAACCGAGCCACAGTTTACAGAGTTTATCATTTCGTTGTTTCCAAACACTAAATCATCTGGATTAACTTCCAAATAATTAATTTTACCACTATGCATTAAATTTGTAAAAAATGCTTCGCCTTTTTTCGAATGAACAAGTAAAGCTGTAGTTCCTTTATCATCATCAAAAGTCTTATCGAAATATTTTGGTTCAAACCAATCCCATATTGTTATGTCTGAAACTCTATACCTTTTTTTGAATGGACAATTATAACATGTTTCCCTATCGCAATTGTTTGAAAAATACGCTTGAAGCATCTGGTCTGTTTCAACTCCACTTGAATATATCTCTTTCCCTTCTTTGAAAAAAGACATTGTAGAATATTTATAACCGTAATGTTTCCATCGAAAATAAATATGCTCGGGAACATTATCAAACTTTTCGAGATATTTTCTCCAAACAAGCGGAGAACCCACCCCATGACAAACAACGTCAACTAAAAGTAAATTGTCATACTCTTTACCTAAAAAAGTTTTTAAACCTTCTATTTGACACGGTGTCCCACTAAAGCAAACCTTTACGTTATTTTTTAACAATGATTTAACTTCATTAAAAATGCCCTGCAAATCACTCTGAACGTACTTACTATTCCTTAACTTAAACAAATCCTCTTGGTTATTTACGCCAATATGTTTTACAACAAAATTTTCGCCATATGCAGCGCCGTAAACAACTCCTTGCTCATTTAAAACACAATCTGCTATAGCGCTAAAAGCTCCTCCTGATGCGCTTTGTTTTCTTACGCCATCATCCTTATTTTGTATTATGAATCCTCTTTGTTTTGCTTTTTGCTCTTCTTTGTTGTTTAAAACAGGACAAACTTGGTTACAACGGTCGCAATTTATACAAGTTTCATAATCAATCAATTTCGGTTCTAAAAAACCTTGATTATTTTCTACCATTTGCAAACACTTTTGAGGACATACGGAAACACACGCGGTACAACCACAACAATATTTATTTTCTAAACGTAACATTATTTTAGTTCCTTATTTCACTCGTTATCATATAAAGAATTTTTTAAATAATCTAAAGAATTTTCCCTCTTTTCACATATTTTTGTATTCAATTGGTCATAGTCGATATTTAATTGCAAACATTTTGCAACGTCTTCATGTCCTTCTATAAGACAATCCTCGATATTTAAACCAGACAACAATGTATATATCCTGCTGTTCGTTGACATCTTGCTAGTTTTAGAAAACCGCTTAAAAGCAAACAACTTCCTATTAAATATTGATGTAAACACACAGCCATGGAAAGAATCTGTACAAACATATTCTGCGTTTTTAATTAAATTTAAGAATTCAAACGGACCAATATCTTTCGGCAAAACGTCACCAAAATTTTTATCCTTTGAAATGTATCCAGCTATATGCAGTAAACTTACTATTTTGCAACCTGTTTCTTGAGCTAATTTTTTAATGAATTCTCTGTGCTGTTTATTGTCCCCCAATAAATAAGTTAAAATGTATTTACCTTCTATTATTTTGTTATTTCCACTCAGTTGCCCCCACTCATCTTTTGTAAGCAACATTGTCGGGTCACATACCACAGGAATTTTTCTGCCAGTCAAGTTTTCTACTATTTTGGCACCGCTTTCCTCTCTAACACTTAAACATTCTATCCTATTCAAAAAGTTCTTTACAGATTTTTCTTGATTTTTTCTAACTTGACCCAAGCCAAAACTAGTTGCATAGGCAACTTTTTTAATATGGTCAGGAACAAAATTTAAAGTATAAAAATTTCCAGCAATGTTCGCAGGACGCCATAATTGGTCGCTTCCTACCAAAACGTGAGAGTAATTATTACAAAGACAAGAAAGCCCTTTCCAAGACTCACACACTTTTGAAAAAATAAAATTTTCTTTTCTAAAATTATCAAATTTTTGCTTTCTGTTCTGAATGTATTTTCTATACTTTTTATTAATTTTTTCAAAAACCATACCCTTTATAACATTGGCATAACTCTTCAATTCGGGTAAATTAAATATTTGCTTTATAAAGTATTTTTTTCTAGCCTTGCTAACTTCTTTTTTTACGCTTTCTATGTTTATTACTTCAGTATTAAAGCCCAATTTATTAACAATATATTGCGTTGCATAGGCTTGAAGATAAGTTCCGTAATTTGTACCATAGGTTACAATTGCCAAACCTACAGTTTTATTCATATCGTCATTTAACATGATTTACTCCAAAATTTCTTTATATATATTCCACATAACGTTCAATGCGTTTGAAATTTCAAACTTCTCAACAGCTTTTACACATTCTTGTTTCATATTCTCACGAAGAGAAGCGTCGTTTGCAAGTTTCTCTATCGCCTGTGCATATCCGTCAACATCGTTTGGAGGAATTGCATATCCCGTTTTCCCATTTATCACATAATCTAATATTCCATGCACGTTTGAAGATATTAAAGGAACGCCAGCAGACATAGCCTCTACCCCAGCTAAGCCGAGCCCTTCTATTTTTGATGGAAAAGCGCTTATATCCGCTATATGATATAATTCAAGTACGTCTGTCCTAAAGCCTAAAAACAACACGTTCTCTGAGATATTACACTTGTGTGCTAAATCACTTAAATATTCTCTTAAAGGTCCTTTGCCAGCAATTGCGTAATAAATATTTTTATCTTTAAGCTTTCCAAGCGCTTTAATTATTACTTCATGGTTTTTTCTTTCTATGAGCTCCCCTGCCGAAAGAATTAAAATTTTATCTTCTAAAACTCCTATTTCTTCTCTTTTTGATTTTTTATCTACTTGTAAATTTTTTATTTTGTTTATATCAACCCCAACACTAGGGATATATCTAACGTTTTTACAATGAAACGTTTTCGCCCTATTAAAATCTTCATTATTTATAGTTACCAAATAATCACAATAGCGCGATAAATATTTTTCGATAGGATAATACATTATCCAATTTTTTTTAGGCGCAGCGTTATGAAAATGAAAACCATGACAAGTATACATAACAACACAGCCTTTTTTCCGTGCTTTTTTCCCAGCCAATCTGGTAAGCATGGATACTGTAGGCGTATGACAATGTATTAAATCAAAATTTTCTATTTTAATTATTCTTTTTAGTTGCTTGTATGCCTTTATATTTGTCAAACTGAAAGGGCTTCTTGCAAACTTAATATTATGCAACACTATCCCTTCTTTTTTCAAGTTTTGCACGTACGCTTTTGTTCTTTTTTCATCTGTGTCACTTAAATAATCAAAATTACATGCAATATGAACTTCACATCCAAGCGTATTTTTTAAAAAATCAACGTTTTCTTTATTAAACCATTCAATAAAAGAAATTACACTTGCAACTATTAAAACTTTCTTCAATGATTAATTATTCTCCCTAATTAATATTTTCGCTTCATCTTGCTTTTTATTAAATTCTTCCTGACTAATATCTCCTTTTTTAATTAGCCATTCGCCAAAATCAATATCCGTTTCCATTCCCTCTCTAGAAATATCGCTCCTTTTGAACACTTTTAACACAGTCAAAAGTATAATTTTAAAATCTCTTAAAAGCGAAATCTTTCTTATATACTCTAAATCAAAAATAAACTTTTGTTCCCACGTTATATTATTTCTTCCATTAACTTGTGCAAGCCCAGTAAGTCCTGGTCTTACTAAATGGCGGGCTCTTTGATTATCATTCATAAAAACCATATCTCTAACCAATTGCGGTCTTGGCCCAACAATAGACATGTGTCCAACAAAAATATTAAACAACTCTGGAAGTTCGTCAAGTGACGTGCTCCTTAAAAGTTTGCCGTATTTTGTTAATCTTTTCTCATCAGACAACAAATTCCCTTTCTCGTCTTTCTCTGAGGTCATAGTGCGAAATTTAATAAGCCTAAATATTTTTTCTTTACCACTTTTTCTATCCTTTTTACCTGGTCGCAGTTGAGTAAAAAATGGATTGCCTTTCATTTTTATTACGCCGACGATAATTAATATAATAAATATTGGCGAAAGTACAATTATCGCAAGCCCACTTAAAATCAAATCATAAAATCTTTTAAAAAATTGCCTATATAAAAGTGCGGACAGTATAAGCAACACACACAAAGCAAAAATACACAATATTAAAATTCCCCACCATTCAAAAAATAGTTTTTCTAGAATCCCCATAGCCTTACCTTAAAAACAACTCTTTATCACCTTAATTACATAGTCTTGTTCTTCTTCTGTCATCTTTATATCCGACGGCAAGCAGAGCCCACGGCTAAACACATCTTCACCAACATTATCGCCAGCAGTGATAAAGTCGTTATTTTTATAAACTGGTTGCATGTGCATAGGTTTCCATATTGGTCTAGTTTCAATATCCTTTTCACGAAGTTTGTAAAGAATATCCATCGGAGAAACCTTGCAACCTTTGTCAAGTAAAATACAACTGAGCCAGAAATTCGGCATTGTATCTTTTAGATATGGATTCATAGTGAGAGGTAAATCTTTTAATTCATTTTGATATTTTTTATAAATTTTATCCTTTGCTTGTCTATGCTCGTCTAAGTGCAAAAGTTGTCCACGACCTATCCCCGCAACAACGTTTGACATACGATAGTTGTAGCCCAATTCTTCATGTTGATACCATTCGGTTTTTTCTCTAGATTGCGTTGACCAGAAAAAAGCTTTATCCCTTGCCTCTTTACTATAGGTCAAAAGCATTCCTCCACCAGAAGTAGTTATAATTTTATTACCATTAAAGCTCACGACATTGTATTTACCGAAAGTCCCCATCTTCTTTTCTTTATAAGTCGCAGAAAGAGCCTCAGCAGCATCTTCAACCAAAACAGCATCGTACTTATTACAAATTTCTAAAATCTCATCCATTTTAGAGGGTGTACCATAAAGATGCGCAAGCGCAACAACCTTTGTGTCGGGATATTTTTTAAAAGCTTCTTCCAACGCTTCTGGACTCATATTCCAAGTATCTCTTTCAGAGTCTATAAAAATCTGCTCCCCACCTTCATAAGAGACAGGATTAACGGTTGCTGCAAAAGTCATATCCGAGCAGAAAACTTTTGTTCCCGCTTTTACTCCTGCGAGCTTAAACGCTAAGTGCAAAGCAGCAGTTCCAGAACAAAGTGCTAAAGCGTGAAAATTTTTCACGCTTCCAGTCAAATATTTGCACATTTCCGTCTCAAAATTATCACAATTGAAACCTAATGGTGCTATCCAGTTTTTATCAAATGCTTCTTGAATGTATTGCAACTCTTCGCCGTGCATTGTCGGCGTTGATAATAATATCTTTTTCATCTTACACCCCTACTAAAACGATTTTGAACAAAAATTGTACGCAAATCGCTTATATATTATATAATAAATAATATAATAAGTCAATACCTTTTGAAAAAAACCCTATTTTAGAACAATAAAAAAGGCAGTTTTGTTCATAAAACCGCCTTTAAAAACTAATTTTTGTATGAAATTATTCTCCGTCAAAAAGTGGTGTGGAAAAATATCTTTCCGCAGTATCGGGGAGAACGGTCACAACCGTCTTTCCTTCGCCTAGTTCTTTTGCAAGTTTTTTCGCCGCCGCAACGTTAGTTCCCGATGAAATTCCACACATTATTCCTTCAAGTCTTGCTAAATCTTTAGAAGTCGCTAATGCTTCTTCGTCAGAAATAATGCAAACTTTTTCGTATATATCACAATTAAGAACAGGTGGTATAAGTCCGTCACCTATTCCCATTTGAATATGTGTGCCGATAGTTCCGCCCGCCAAAATAGCGGCGTTTTCAGGCTCAACCGCCCAAATTTTAATATCGGGATTTTGTGCTTTTAAAACTTCGCCTATTCCCGTAATAGTTCCACCAGTTCCTATTCCCGAACAAAAACCGTGAATAGGTCCTGCAACTTGCTCTAAAATTTCTAGCCCTGTATGATGTCTATGCACCATTGGATTTGCAGGATTTTCAAACTGTTGCGGAACGAAAACGTTGGGATTTTCCTTTGCCATTTTAAGGGCAGTTTTTAAACATCTATCGATACAATCGCCTATATTGCCTTCGTCGTGCATTAATATAACTTCCGCACCATAATGACGAACAAGTTTGCGTCTTTCTTCACTCACGGAATCAGGCATAATTATAACCGTCTTATACCCTTTTACTGCACCGACAAGTGCTAAACCTATACCCTGATTACCGCTCGTTGGCTCAACAATTATTGTATCCTTATTTATGAGCCCTCTTTGTTCTGCGTCGGTAATCATATTAAACGCTGTACGCGTTTTAATTGAGCCACCAACGTTAAGCCCTTCAAACTTAACTAAAATATCTGCACAGCCTTTTTCTTTAATCTTATTAAGTTTAATAATCGGAGTATGTCCGATTGCTTCTAACACGTTATTGTAAATCATAATACTAAGATACTACATCTAAAAAATTAAATCAAGAAAATTTTAACACATAGAGAAAAAATTAGATAATTTCCCTTTTAACCCACTACTGTAACCGTCTTAATTCCGTAATAATCAAAACATTCGACAGCGTTTTCGTCTATTTTTTCCCCGCAAACAACTATTGGAACAGCTGGAGGGCATGACACGCAGTCGAGAGCAAGCACTCTACCCACAGCGTCCCTTACATTAACGACTTTCTTTTTAGCCATCACAGCCTCTCTGATGTCCATAATTTTTTCTCTAACAAAAAATTCAGGCGCTTTTTTAACTAACTCGTCGCGCTTTTCTACAGAAAGAAGAGCTTTTTCAATCTTTTCAAAATCTGACGGCTTATTACAAGCAGAAAACATCATAACGATAACGTCATTATCAAAATATTCGCACTCTATTTTTTTGGTGCTCAAAATATCGTATAATTGCTTACCATCATAGCCGTATTTTTTTGTTTCGATAGTTATTTTTAAAGGCTCGCTACCAATAAGCGAGTATCCCGCTTTTATTAATTTATCTTTTGTTTTGGCAACTTTAGAAACAGTCTCGTTTAACTTCACAATATAATTATTTGAAGTCTCAAGATTTGTAATATCCAAAGAGGCTAGCGTAAGATAAGACGGACTTGTAGAGCCAAAAATAGACATCGCAGATTTGACGTTAATCGGCAACTTTAAGCCTTTTTTAACGTGTAAATATGCTCCGCCAGTCAATGCAAAGAGCGTTTTGTGTGCAGAATCCGAACACATATCCGCCCCTAAATCAATAGGATGCAAAGACCTTTCTAAAAATTTAAGATAGCTACCGTGTGCATTGTCAACAATTAAAAGCACACCGTGCTTTTTACAAACTTTAGAGATACTTTTAATATCCAAAATATTCCCTAAGTAATCGGGGCTGGTAATATATACAGCAACTGGATTATTTTCAATAATCCCCTTTTCAACTTGCTCTGCGCTAATATCACACTGAAGATAACTGCTTTTATCTTCGGGGTATAACCAATTGACTTTAGCACCAGATATAGCACAGCCGTCTATAAAAGATTTATGTGCGTTTCTGCCCGCTAAAATAATCGGCTGAGACCCCTTTTCCGTAGCGTATTGTACGGCTAAATAAACCATTGTTCGAATACAAAGCGACGAGCCTTCGGTAGAATAAAAAGTATTTGCTCCAAAAATTTTGCCCGCGTTCTTTTCGCTTTTTTCTATAATTCCGTTAGCGTGATACAAACTGTCGGCACCTTGAATTTCCGTAATATCAAACGGCTCAACTCCCATAAAATTTTCACCTTTATGGGCAGGCATGTGCAAACGAACAGTATTCTTTTTTATATATTTTTCAATAAAATCATATATAGGCGTTCTCATTATTTTTTACCTTTTAGCGAACGGTCAACGGCAACCATAATCGCACATTCCATTCGTTTTTTAAATAATTCACATCCCGTCTTATAAACCCCTTTAACTGAGCCTGTCGAATGATAAGCGTTTGCAGCACATCCGCCTGAACAGTAAAGTTTTGCCCAACAGTCCTTGCAATCGTCCCTGCAATAAACGTTGCAATCAGCAAACTCTTTTTGTGCTGAAGTATTAGTTACGCCCTTATAAATATCGCCTAGCTTATATTTTTCCTCGCCTACGAACTGATGACAAGGATAAAGGTCGCCCCACGGCGTTACCGCCATGTATTCGGTACCTGAGCCACAGCCAGATATGCGCTTATAAATACAAGGTCCGCCCGTCAAATCTATCATATAATGATAAAAAGTAAAGGGAGTGCCCTCTTTGTCTTTTTCTAGCATTAAAAGGGCTAAATCTTCATATTGCTTTTTAACGATTTCAATATCTTTATCATCAAGCCTCGATGGGTCGTCCTCAGAACAAACAACAGGCTCCATAGACAGTTCTCTAAAGCCTAAAGAAAGCATGACTTTAATATCCTCTAAAAAATCGGGGTTAGCGTGGGTAAAAGTACCGCGCATATAATAATTTTTGCCCTCTCTCGCCTTAACTAACTTTTGGAATTTAGGAATAATTTTATCAAAGCTACCATTACCGTTAAAGTCCACTCTGAAGCGGTCGTGAATTTCCTTTCTTCCGTCTAAGCTTAAGACAACGTTAGAACATTCTTTGTTTGCAAACTCGATGACTTCGTCATCAATAAGAACGCCGTTAGTAGTCAATGTAAAGCGGAAATTTTTGCCTTTTTGCTTTTCTATACTTCTAGCGTAAGCAACAAGTTTTTTAACCACCTCGAAATTCATCAACGGCTCACCGCCAAAAAAGTCCACCTCGAGATTTCTTCTGTTCCCAGAATTTTCAACTAAAAAATCAAGGGCGCGTTTACCAACTTCATAACTCATAACAGCGCGTTCGCCATGATATTTGCCTTGACTAGCAAAGCAATACGAACAATTTAGATTGCAAGTGTGTGCAACGTGCAAACAAAGTGCCTTAACAACGCCGGATGTCTTTTCTTTCAATGTTCCTGCCATGTTTTTAAAAGTGTCTAATGCAAAGAGTTTTCCGTTATCTTTTAAAAATTGCACTTGCTCATAACACTCTTTAATATCGTCGTCAGAAATTCCCTCAACTTGCTTATATTTTAATTTTAGTTTCTCAACAATTTCTTCTTTATTTAATTTTTCAAATTCGGCTATTACGTCAAACGCAACTTCGTCAACAGAATGAACTGAACCCGAACAGGAGTCTATAACGATGTTATATTTGCCAAGTTTATATTGATGTACCATACTATCTCCAAATAATAAAAATGCCACCCGAAGAAGGGTGGCATTTATTTTTAATTACTTGCTTTCTTCGCTTTTGTTAGCATTTTCACATTGTTGATTTGCAATACCACAACTGGTTTTGCATGCTGACTGACAAGAAGTTTGGCATTCACCGCAACCACCGTTTTTTGCACTTTCGCAAAGGTTACGAGTTTCAATAGTTTCAATATGTTTCATTTATCTATCCTCCGTCGTTATTAATTACTGATTTATTATAACATTTAATGATTTAGTTGTCAATATAATTTATAAATTTAACCGATTTATATAGAGATTAAAAATAAATCCCGTTTTCTTTTTCAAATTCTTTTATAAAATCGACGTAAGCCTGTTTTTCTTTTAAATACGCTAAGCCGTGCCCCGCGCCTGAAACACGCATAAACTTTTTAGGCGCGTTGCAGTTTTTATAAAGCTCTTCAGCCATATAAAAAGGAACGAAATCGTCGCTATCGCCGTGAAAAAATATCACGGGTATTTTTATCTTTTTAACCGCTTCTTTTGCGGGATTTTCTTCTAGATTAAATCTTCCGAATATCTTTGCTCCAAGTTTAATAAACGGATAAAACAACCATGCGGGTAAATACATTTGTTTTATAACCTTTTTAATTATAGCTTTTTGGGAAGAAAACCCACAATCTGACAAAACGTATTTAACGTTTTTAGGGAGCTCTTTTGCTCCCGCCATAAGCACGGTTGTCCCGCCCATAGAAACGCCACCAATTATTAAACTGACCTTTGAGCCAAATTTTTTTATTGCGTACTCAATCCACGTCAAGCAGTCCCTACTTTCTTTGACGCCGAAAGTAACGACGCTCCCCTCACTCTTTCCACAAGCACGCTGACACGCCAAAATAACGTTATGATTAAGCGCAAAGCAACGCTCAACCGCCCCACTCATATCTCGCTCGGGCTCACCTCTATACCCATTGAAAAGAATTTCTATTGGCGCACCCTTTTTACATTCATAATATTCGCCGTACAACGTCAATCCGTCAAAAGAGGAAATTTTTATGATTTCTTTTTCTCTAGCTCTATTTTCTTTCATCCACGAAAGCATTTGTGGGTGAAATTCTTCGTAAATCTTACCGCTTACTAACACGTATTCGTCGTCCTTAAGCGGTTTTCTCTTGCGCGAATAAAAGGTCAAAAGAAAACATATTAAGGAAATAATTAAAATTAAAAATATTGCCGACAAAAGAACTATCGGTAAAATTATGTACCAATCCATATTACCAAATTAGTCCTCGCTATTTTCATTAAGACTGATTGCTTGTTCTATAAGCTTGAGTACCTGCTCTTTACCCAAACCGTTCTCCGCAGAAGTAGCGGTAATATCGCTAATGCCGACTTTTAAATCGGTTGCAATCTCTTGAACTCTCGGTTTAATTTTTGTTTTCCCAAGCTTGTCAGCCTTGGTCGCCACCAGTACAAATGGAACAGCGTAGTGATAAAGATAATTAACCATCATTTTATCGTCCGCAGTCGGCTCGTGGCGAATATCGACTAATGATAAAAGCAAGCGTATGTTTTGCGTAGATAAAAAGCTTTCTAAAAGTGCGCCCCACTTTTTCTTTTCTTCCTTACTTACCTTTGCAAAACCGTATCCAGGTAAATCCGCAAGCACGAAATCACCAAAATCAAAATAATTTATTAGCCTAGTTCTTCCAGGCGTAACGGAGGTCTTTGCAAGTTTTTTCTTATTCGCGAGCATATTTATAAGAGAACTTTTTCCCACGTTTGACTTACCAGCAACAGCAATAATGGGCTTATCAGATTTTAAAAATTTATCCGCACTTGCAACGCTAGTTATAAACGTTGCGTCTTTAATCTTCATAATTTCACCTTAAAATTTTATCGCACGCTCAAAAACTTCTTGTACGCTAGTTACTGTGATAAAATTAATATCCTTTCGTATTTCTTCGGGAATTTCCGCTAAATCTTTTTTGTTATCAATGGGAATAATAACTTCCTTTATTCCTTGTCTAAACGCAGCAAGCGCCTTTTCTTTTAATCCGCCGATTGCTAAAACCCTACCGCGTAGAGTAATTTCACCGGTCATAGCGACACTCTTTTTTACCGGCTTTTTAATCAAAGCTGAAAGAATAGCCGTCGCCATCGTTATACCCGCACTCGGTCCGTCCTTGGGGGTTGCGCCCTCCGGAACGTGTATATGAATGTCAGTATTTTCAAAGATGTTTTCATCTATTAAAAATTTATTTGCATTTGACCTTATATAACTGATTGCAGCGCGCGCAGACTCTTTCATAACGTCACCGAGCTTACCGGTAAGCACGATTTCGCCCTTACCTTTCATTAGCCCGACCTCGATAGTTAAAGTAGTTCCGCCAACACTTGTCCACGCAAGCCCGGTACATGCACCAATTTCGTCTTTTTCTAATGATAAATCGCGCTGATGTTTTCTAACGCCAAGATATTTCTCAACCTCTTTAGCGGTAATTTTTTGTTTTCTTATGCGCGGATTTTCAGCAACTTTAATTGCTATTTTTCTAATAACGCCTGCAATTTCTCTGTCTAAGTTTCTTACACCAGCCTCCATAGTGTATCCGCAAATTACTTCGGATATAGCCTCGTCGGTAAAATCTATCTTGCTCTCCTTAACGCCATTCAGTTTAAGTTGCTTTGGAATTAGGTATCTTTTTGCAATCTGCAACTTCTCTTCGTTGGTATAACCAGTAAGCTCAATAATTTCCATACGGTCAAGTAGCGGGTGCGGAATAGTATCGAGAGAGTTTGCCGTAGTTATAAACATAACTTTAGAGAGGTCGAATGGAACTTCTAAATATCTATCCCTAAAAGTGGTGTTTTGTTCTGGGTCTAAAACCTCTAAAAGCGCACTCGCTGGGTCACCGTGAATATCTGAAGATAATTTATCTATCTCGTCCAAAAGAAAAACAGGATTACAAGAGCCCGCATTTTTAAGCCCAAAAACAATTCTGCCAGGCATTGCCCCGACGTAAGTTTTTCTATGTCCTCTTATTTCCGCTTCGTCTTTAACACCGCCCAAACTCATTCTTACGAATTTTCTGTTGAGCGCCCTTGCAATACTAGTCGCAACTGAAGTTTTGCCAACGCCCGGAGGGCCTACAAAACATAAAATCGGACCCTTTATTTCTTTTGTTAGTTGCAATACCGCAAGATATTCAACAATTCTTTCCTTTACTTTTTCTAAGCCGAAATGGTCTTTATCAAGCACCTCTTTCGCAAACTTTAAATCCTCTGTATCTTCTGTAAATTGGTTAAAAGGCAACTCTTTTATCCAGTCTAAATAATTTAAAATTATCGAATAATCGGGGGAAGACGGGTTAATTTTGCCCAATCTAGAAATCTCTTTAAGCGCCTTTTCCTCCACTTCTAATGGAAGTTTTTTTGCTAAAATCTGTTCTTTTAACTGGTCACTCTCTTCCGGGTCGTCACCTAATTCGGTATGAATAGCTTTAAGTTGTTCACGAAGATAAAACTCTTTTTGACTTTTATCTATGTTCCCTCTAACCTTTTCGCTTATTTTTTTCTCAATTTTAACAATCTCTAACTCTCTTTCAAAGAGTATCTTAAAGTTAACTATTCTTTTTAAAGTATCGTCAGTTTCTAAAATAGCCTGAACGACGCTTTCCTTTAACGGAACGACTGATAATGCGTTATCAATAAATTCGTTTGGATTTGTGAGTTTATTAACCGCTTCAAGCATTTCTCTAGAGATATTTTTATTGACCGATGCATAATCGCTGAATACAGTTTTTGCAATTCTTAAATACGCTTCAGCCTCGTTTGGGTCGGCAACAGGCGTGTAAACTTTTTCATAAACGGTTGCTGAAAAATATTTTTTTCCATTTTTATTTTTAGCTTCGCTTATGTCTTTTGCCCCAGCACGATATAACGCCTCAACGCTTACCTTCGTATGCCCGTTACCCTGAATTTTTATAACCTGTTTTATTTTAGCTACTACACCAACCGTAAAAAAATCGCCTACTTTTGGAATTTCAACAGCGGAATTTTTCTGCGCGCAAATAAAAATTTCCGAACCACTTTTAACGGCAACGTCAACTGCCGTTACCGATATTTCTCTTCCTACGTCAAAATTCAAAAACGTGTTTGGAAATAAAACCTTTCCACGAAGTGCAATTACCGGAACGGTCTTTTCGCTTTTATCTACGTTTTCCGTTTTCTTAACGCCCTCTTCTAATATGTGCTCTATAAATTTGTTCACGTCTTTTTCTAGCATATTTCACCTATCTTATGTATCACTTAAACAATATTTCTCTAATAAGTATTTTACAGGATTATCCTTAAACGGGACTGTAATTTCATCTGCAACGGCTTTTAATTCCTCTCTTCCGTCACCAACCGCAACCCCGTGCCACGGTCCGGAAATCAGCCCTATGTCGTTAGTACTATCTCCAACGGCAATTACTTTGTCAAGCGGAATATTAAAACGCTTTGCTAAAAGGCGCACAGCATTTCCCTTATCACAGTTAGGATTAATTGCTTCTAACAAATATGGTGCACCGCTATTAAACACAACTTCTTTACCGTTATAAACGCCGTTAAGCTTTTTTAACGCTAAATTTACTTTTTCTTCATCCCCAATTCCGCAAACTTTGCAAACGTTTCTTTTTTGACTTTTTAACTCTAAAACAATATCAGTTTCTACACCTTTAAGACCTGTTGCTTTTTCATATCCGTCTACGTATAACGAGCGTTTTTCCACAAAAAATCCGTCTTTACTGTACGCAATGGGGTCTAATCCAATTTTTCTTATATCTTCGACTGCTTTTATAGCTAGCTCGCTACTTAATCCACCCTCAAAAATAGTTTGTCCGCTTTCTATATCGGATATTCTTGCTCCTTGAAAGGAAACAACCAATCCTTTTAGTCCGCATTTATTTAAAATTTTATTTATAGACGAAGTCTCACGCCCAGAACAAACGACGAATTTCCCGCCCTTTTCGGTAAATCTGTTAATCAAATTTAGCGTGCCCGCGTCAATGTCATTATCCGGAGCTAAACCCAAAGTCCCGTCATAATCGCTTATAAATAGTTGGTATTTCATCTTAGCCCTTCCTTAGTTAATAAATCTATAATATTATTCGCCATTTCATCGCCGATGCCTTGCACCGTCTTAAGTTGGTCACGACTTGCGGAAATTATGCCTGCTAAATCTTTAAACTTTTCGATAAGCGCGCGTTTTTTAACCTTGCCTAGTCCTTTCACCCCGTCTAAAACCGAAGCGAGCGAGCGTTTACCTCTAAGCGCGCGGTGATAAGTTATTGCAAAGCGGTGCGCCTCGTCACGAATTCGTTGCAACATTTTTAAGCAGTAATCCCTTCTCTCTAAAATAACAGGATTAGACTTCCCCACTAAAAATATTTCTTCCTCACGCTCAGCAAGAGAAATTAAATCTATGTCGCTAATATTAAACTCGTCAAAAACTGCATTAATACTACTGAGTTGACCCTTTCCGCCGTCAACGATAATTAAATCTGGTTTTGGGAATTTTTCCGCATCTGTTTTAAGCCTTGTTAAGCGTCGACGCATAACCTCTTGATGACTTTTATAGTCGTCCGCACCCTCAACCGTCTTAATCTTAAATCTGCGATAAGAATCAAAATCCGGTTCACCGTCAATAAAAACGACCATACTACCCACTTTATCAACTCCGCTTATATTGGAAATATCGTAACATTCCATGCGTTTAGGATAGTTTTTAAGGCAAAGCTTTTCTTGTAAGGTTTTGCAAGCGGTAACGGTCATATCGTTTTTATGCTTTATTTTGTCCACCGCCGTTGAGAGATGCTCTTCAGCATTAACGCCCGCCATATCGGCTAATTGTTTTCTTACGCCTTGCTTAACAACTAGTATATTAACCGCTTTGCCGAGTTCTTTTTTAAAGTAACTTTCTATCAAATCGGTATCAGCAACTTCTATAGCGGAAATTATTTCGTCAGGCACGTCAGAATCTTTCTTATAATATCTAGTGATAAATTCAGAAAGAGCTTCACCGTCAGAAAGAGTTGCACTCTCAAAAGCAAAATTTTTACTGCCGAGCATTCTTCCGTTTCTAACTATTAGTAAATTTACAGTTGAATAAATACCGTTTGCACGATAAGCAACCACGTCTGCGTTTAAAAATTTATTAAGCGACGTTATTCTTTTTAATTTAATTTTATCTAACCCTAAAAGGTTCTCTTTGTATCGAAGTGCAAGTTCAAATTCTTCGCGCTCAGATGCAATTAACATCTTTTCCTTTAAGAGTTTTTCAGCAAATGAAGTGTCACCATTTAAAAAATCGACAGCATTTTGCACCATACCCATATATTCGTCTTGACTGATTAAATGAGCGCACGGTGCAGGACATTTTTTAATGTGATAATTAAGGCAGGGCTTAGTTGCCTTTTCAAGATTGAGCTTTTTATCGCACGGACGAACGCAAAAGGCAAGATTAATTATTTCTAAAACAGATTTAACTGAAACGCCACCCATAAACGGCCCAAAATATTTTGCGCCGTCCTTTTTTATTTTTCTGGTCACCGAAAAGGTTGGGAAAGGCTCTTTAAGATTTATTTTTATATAAGGGTAAGTCTTATCATCCTTTAACAGTATATTATATCTCGGTTTATGCTTTTTTATTAAATTGTTTTCTAGTGATAGCGCATCAATCTCACTGGGAACAATAATATAGTAAAAGTCGGCGATATTTTTAACCATAGCCATAACCTTTTCGGTTTTAGAAGTGTTGAAAAAATATTGCCTTACACGATTTTTAAGATTTTTTGCCTTTCCTACGTAAATAACCTGACCGTCACCCCCAAGCATAACGTAAACACCAGGGTTGGTTGGCAAATGTTGTAATTTATCTTCGATTATCCCCACGATAACATTATAACCGATTTTATCCTAATTTACAAGCACTTAATACCCCAAAAATTCCACTCCTTTTAAAAGTACGTCGTTTAAAATTTCGTTTCGAAGTGAATAGAACACAACTTTGCCTTGACGCTTTGTGGTGACGGCATTTAAATTTTTTAAAAGTCTTAATTGATGTGACACGGTAGTTTGATTGAGCTTAAGCAAATTAGATAGGTCACTGACGCACATTTCACTAATTGCTAATGCAGAAATCATTCTTAGTCTAGTGTAATCGGAAAAAATTGAGAAAAAACATACTAAATCGTCTAAAATTTCACCGTTCGGCACGTATTCTTTAACCAACGTTTGCAGTCTTTTATCAAGTAAAAGTTCCATAATACATCTCCTATATAATAATGTTTGTACATATATTATCACTTTGTGAATAAGTTATTTTAAAAGTAAATGACGCATAATATAGAAAAAGAGCGTATTTTATAAAAAGGAGATTAAAAATGAACAACAACTTAACTCTCGTTGCGCTTTTATTTTTACTGCTATGTAATAATAACATAAATACAACACAATTATTATTACTTTTAGCATTACTTTCGACAAGTGGTTGCGGTAATTTATTCAGCGCCTTTAATAACGGCAACAACTGTAACTGCAACCAAAACAACTTTTAACCGAAAAACACATAGAAAAAAGGCAGGTCGTTGACCTGCCTTTTGTTTGTCTTATAAAGTTTTAAGTACTTAATTGCAAGTGCCTCTAACTAATTTTTATAAAAAAATTTATTACTGTTTATATAAATTAATAATTAATTTTTTCTTTTTCGTGGCGTATTTATATGCAATTTTTGTACCACTACTGCGCCTCACAGATAATAGCATTCGTTGTTTAGTTTGTCGTTTTAATGACGCGATATAATTCTCATTATAATAAAACACGCAATAGGCAGAATTGTCAATCATTTCATAGTTACGCTCTACGTAACAATATTTGCCTGCATTTTCTAATTTGGGCGGAAAATACGTTTCTTCATAAGATTTAAGTTCTTCTGTTTCTTCAATAGTCCTATGCCCTATAAAACACACTTCCATAATTTACCCGTTTTTCGTGGAACTCCGTAAAGCATTATACAAAAAGCAGGCAAAAAAGTCAACATCGTGGAACTCCACGAGATAATAATTTTAATAATTCATATAATAATTTCGTGGAATGCCTATAAGGAATTCCACGAAGGTGTCCATATGAATATCAATGATGCGATAATTAAAAGAATTGAAGAGATTTGCAACGAAAAGAATATAAACGTGTGTGGTGCAACTTTAAACGGTGGAAAATCGCCATCGGCAATTTATGACTTAATTAAAGGTAGAACTAAATGTTCCAAAGTATCAACAATTAAAGCTTTTTGTCAAGGTGCAGGAATAACTTTATCTGAATTTTTTGATAAAGAATACTTTAATGATTTTGAAGATTAAAGAATATAGCAAAAACGCAAGGGTTACCTTGCGTTTTATTTTTCTATTTAATCAATGAGGATTAGTTGCAAGTATTCTTTTAAGCGGCTAGTTGCAAGCGTGATATTGCACGCCCGTCCCGAGAGCTTTTTTAAGGAGTTAGATGCGAGTGCTTTCATAAATAGAAAAACCTTAGGTTTTATTCCTAAGGTTTTAATTTTTTTGCTAAATCTTACAAAGCGCTTGATTTAAGTATTTAGATACGAGCAGTTCAAGGCTCGCAACGGCTTTCGGATGAAATTGACCTTTTTGGTCATTGAAATCGAAAGCCTAAGCAGAAACGAAGAAATGCGACGTATATAAGACTTAAATCTCGGAGAAGTACTTAATAGTTCTTACCATTTGGCTAGTGTAAGAGTTTTCGTTGTCATACCAAGAAACAACTTGTACTTGATAAGTTTCGTCGTCAATCTTAGATACCATAGTTTGAGTAGCATCGAAGAGTGAACCAAACTTCATACCGATAACGTCAGAAGATACGATTTCGTCGGTGTTGTAACCGAAAGATTCGGTAGCTTGCGCTTTCATAGCAGCGTTGATGCCGTCTTTGGTAACGTCCTTACCCTTAACAACAGCGATAAGGATAGTGGTTGAACCAGTAGCGGTAGGAACACGTTGAGCAGCACCGATAAGCTTGCCGTTGAGTTCAGGGATAACTAAACCGATAGCTTTTGCAGCACCGGTAGAGTTGGGAACGATGTTCATAGCGCCTGCTCTTGAACGTCTCTTATCACCCTTTCTTTGTGGGCCGTCAAGAATCATTTGGTCGCCAGTGTAAGCGTGAACGGTAGTCATAATACCGCTTTGGATAGGAGCGTAATCATTAAGAGCTTTAGCCATAGGAGCAAGACAGTTAGTGGTGCAAGATGCAGCAGAAATAATCTTGTCATCAGCAGTTAAGCTCTTGTGGTTTACGTTATAAACGATAGTGGGAAGGTCATTACCTGCGGGAGCAGAAATAACAACTTTCTTAGCACCTGCTACGATATGAGCTTGTGCTTTTTCTTTACTGGTATAAAAACCAGTACATTCTAAAACAACGTCAACGTCGTACTGAGCCCATGGGCATTCAGCAGCGTTAGCGCACTTAGAAATTTTAATTTCTTTTCCGTCAACGATAATAGAATCTTCAGTAGATTCCACAGTGTGACCTTGAGCTACATAGTTACCTTGCATTGTGTCGTATTTAAGAAGATGAGCGAGCATT
>JAZNMA010000143.1:0-14896 GCA_045579345.1 Christensenellaceae bacterium
TTCAATAGTTGTGAATCAACAGGAAGTGTTACTATTGGTAACGAAACAACTACAGGTTCTATCGTTGGTGGTGCTTACAATTCAAGTAATGAAACTTTTGACACATCGGGTTCTTTAATGATAGACGGCAAAGAAGCATGGATTAAGAGTTGCAGTATTAACGGCGTTGGTTACGTTACTCTTGAAGAAGCTATAGAAAATGCTAAGGTGGGTGATGAAATTGTCTTACTTAAAGACGTAGATGATAGTTTGACTATAGCAGGCGTTAAAATTGTTTCAAATGGATTTAACGCACCTAATATTACGGTTGAAGCGTTACAAATTGAAGATATTACGGTTGAACGCAATGCGGAAGACAACGCTACAATTGTCACTATTACATATCTCAATTGTGATAAAGACACAGTAATCGTTATTCCTGATGGGAAAGACGGTCAAAATGGTGTGAACGGAACTAACGGAAAAGACGGTGTTAACGGAGCGGTTGGTAAAGACGGAAAAGATGGTATCAATGGTATTAACGGTGTCGATGGTAAAGATGGTGCTAACGGTGTAGATGGCAAGGATGGTAAAGATGCGAACAATGCGCTTGCAATTGCTGGTGTTATTGCCGGAGGATTATCGCTAGTCGGTTACGTTGTATTAGTTGCTGTTTTAATTAAAAGAAAAAATAGTTAATAATTAATTTTTAATAAAAGCCACTTGATTTTCAAGTGGCTTTTTTCATGCAAGTTAAATATTAATTATTGTAGCGGTGGCGTGGGTGCAAATTCCTTCTTCCCTACCTACAAACCCCAAGCCTTCAAGAGTGGTTGCGCCAATTCCTACCTTTTCAATTGGCACGTTTAATATTGAGGCGAGATTTTCTGAAATTTTCGGTATGTATTGTAAAAGTTTTGGTTTTTCCGCCATAATAGTGGCTGAAACGCTATCAACTTTATAGCCTTTTTCTTTAATCATTTGCAAAACGATATTTAGTAGGTCTATACTGCACGCGTCTTTATATTTAGCATCTTTATCACTGAAGTGGTATCCTATATCGCGCATTGACGTAGCAGACAAAATTGCGTCCATTACAGCGTGTGTTAAAACGTCGGCGTCAGAGTGACCTAAAAGTCCTTTATCGTGTGGAATTTCAATCCCACCTAAAATCAATTTTCTGCCCTCAACTAATTTATGACAGTCAAAGCCAGTGCCGAAACGAGGGATAGAAGGGGAAAGAAGTTTTAAGTCCTCAGGAAAAGTTATTTTAACGTTTTTGCTACTGCCAAGGACGAGATGTGGCACGCCTATAAATTCTTTATAAACTTGTCCGTCGTCATTATACGCTTTATCGCCTGCTAAATCGTATGCTTTTTTAATTTGATTTACGAAAAAGCCTTGCGGTGTTTGAACTGAGAAGAGTCCACTTTTACCCAAATAATTTTCAATTTCGTCGTCGTTAGCAGATATAATCGTATCCCTCGTTGGGTAGGCGACAATGCCACTCCCATATTTTTTAACGCTTTCAATACAGTCTATTATAATTGCAGGGGAAATAAAGGGTCTTGCTCCGTCGTGAATTAAAACTATGCCGTCATCTAATGTTTTTAGTGCGTTTTTAATAGATTGACTGCGGGTGTTGCCACCGAGCACAACCGTCGCTTTGCCTTTAGCAATAGCTAAGATTTCTTCAAAATCGGTTTTAGAAGAAGTTATGACGATTTTATCGAACAACCCTGTGTTGAAAAACGCGTTGAGCGTGCGTTCTAAACAAGTTTGTGCGCCAACAGCAACAAGCAATTTGTTTTTATTTTGATTGGCGCGTTCGCCCTTGCCTGCACAGGCAAGAATCAAATTGGTTTTCATTTTTTAATACCTCTTTAATCGCTTAAAATTTCATAGAGAGTTTCAGCTTGCTCTTTTCTAACAGTCTCCTTAATATCAAGCACCTTAAATTTAACTGTACCACTATTAAAACCTAGCTCCACAACGTCGCCGATTTTTAGTTGTTGGGAAGGCTTGACAGTTCTGCCGTTAACCTTAACCCTACCGCCGTCACACGCTTCTTGCGCGACTGTTCTTCTCTTTAATAATCTTGAAACTTTTAAAAACTTGTCTATTCTCATTTTCTAAATAAAAAACCCCAAAAAATTGTCGAAAAATGCTAAAAATAAAATTATTTTAAAAAGTCGTCAAATTTACTTGACATTATTGACTGAATAAGATAACATTATAAAATGCATTATGATAGGTTATTATCGATTTTTATCGCCTTTTTCAAGATTTTCAATTAAAAAAAAGATGATTTTCTTTAGAAAAAACCTGATAACTCGATAAAAACTTACCCGACAAAGTACATTATACAATATATTTAATGTTTTGTAAACTTTGTTGAATAATTATTGTAATATTTTTTAAGGAGTGTGTTTTGATGACACGTGTTCTACCTGAAATCGTTAGTGGCAAGGTCAAGAGAAGGACGTTCAGTAAAATTAAAGAGGCAATAGAACTTCCCTATCTCGTAAAAATTCAGAAGGATTCTTACGACGCTTTCATTAAAGAAGGCATTGGTGAGGTTTTGGAAGATTTTTCTCCTATTACCGACTACTCGGACCATTTTGAATTGTATTTTTTGGACTATAGTCTTGATGGTAAGCCCAAATATGACGAAAAAGAATGTAGGGATAGGGATGCAACTTTTGCGCTCCCGCTCCGTGTTAAAGTAAGACTTGTCAATAAGGTAACTGATGAAGTTATTGACCAAGAAGTGTTCATGGGTGATTTCCCGCTCATGACTGATAACGGCTCTTTCATCATTAATGGTGCAGAGAGAGTTATCGTATCTCAGCTCGTCCGTTCTCCCGGCGTTTACAACGGTTCGGAAATGGATAAGTCTGGTAAAAAACTTTTCAATACTACCGTTATTCCTTCAAGAGGAGCTTGGCTTGAATTTGAGCAAGATTCTAGTAACGTGCTTTGGGTTCGCGTTGATAGAACGAGAAAACTCACGGCTACCGTTCTTCTTCGCGCGCTTGGATTTGGTAGTGACGACGAGCTAAACAATAACCTATTTACTAATAATAAAATGATTGCCGATACTTCGGCTAAAGATACTTCTAAATCGGAAAGCGAAAGTTTAATTGAGCTTTATCGTCGTCTTCGTCCGGGTGAAATACCCACCGATGAAGCGGTTAGACAGCATCTTAAAAATCTTTTCTTCGACGCGCGTCGTTATGACCTCGCAAGAGTAGGTAGATATAAGTTTAACAAGCGTTTAAGACTTGGCGCGAGAATTGTGGGCTTAAAATCTGCTGAAACGGTAATTAGTCCGGACGGCGAAGTTTTAGTTGAAGCTGGAACGATTGTTTCTAAGCCAGTTGCTGAAGCAATTCAAAATGCCGGAATCAATACTTTCGTTGCGGAAATTAACGGCGAAAAGCATAAGATGATTGCAAACAACGTAGTTGATTTTAAAGAAGTTACGGGAATTAATCCTAGACTTTTCGGACTTTTAGATTACGTTTATTATCCTGTTTTAGAGTTTGCTAAGACGGTAAACGCAACTGCACTAGAAAGCGGAGTAGAGCAAACGGCTGAAATTTTAAGAAAGGAAATTAACGATTTCTTCTACGTTGACGATAAAAAGGTCAACGCTGGTGAGGAAAAGCCAGAAGATAGAAAGAACGAGGAAAAAGCGCGTGAGCTTCGTATTAAATTTATTGAAGCTTGCGTTAAGTTTGCTGAAATTTGTGGAGGAGAGCTTCCTGAAGCTATTTGCGCAGAGGATAGAAAGATTCTCCGTCCGCTTATGGATAAATTGAATCATAAACACATTACAGTTGACGATATAGTTGCATCTGTATCTGTAAACCTTGACTTAGTACAAGGAATTAATACTGTAGATAACATCGACCACTTAGGCAACCGTCGTGTTCGTTCGGTTGGTGAACTTTTACAAAATCAATTCCGTATCGGTATTGCAAGACTTGAAAGAGTAATTAAAGAAAGAATGGGAACGCAAGACCCGAAGGAAGTTTCTCCGCAAGGTCTCATCAACGTGCGTCCGGTAAGCTCTGCTATTAAAGAGTTCTTCGGCTCATCACAACTTTCTCAATTTATGGACCAAACCAACCCGATTGCAGAACTTACGCATAAGAGAAAACTCTCTGCGTTAGGTCCTGGAGGACTTAACCGTGACAGAGCAACCTTTGAAGTCCGTGACGTTCACCACTCTCACTACGGCAGAATGTGTCCGATAGAAACGCCTGAAGGACAAAATATCGGTCTTATATCTTCACTTGCCGCTTTTGCAAAAGTAAACGAATACGGATTTATTGAATCGCCTTATAGAAAAATTGAACATATAGTTAATGAAGACGGTAAGATGGAAACCATCGTAACCGAACACGTTGACTATTTAACGGCGGACGAAGAAGATAATTATATCGTTGCACAAGCAAACGAACCGCTTATTGATAATAAATATTTTGTAAACGACCGTGTGTCTTGTAGACATAGAGAAGATATTACTGAAGACGTTAAGGAAAAGATGGACTATATGGACGTTTCTCCTAAACAGCTTATTTCAGTTGCAACGGCACTTATCCCATTCTTAGAGAATGACGATACTAACCGTGCACTCATGGGCTCGAACATGCAACGTCAAGCAGTTCCGCTACTCTGTCCGGAAAACGCAATTGTCGCTACCGGTATTGAAAGAAGAATCGCTTACGACTCAGGCGTTATGGTTAATGCTAAAAATGCTGGTGTCGTACAATCTGTAGCAAGCGACCTCATCGTAATTAAAGAAGACGACGGTACGGAAAGAGAGTATATCTTAAAGAAATTCGAGCGTAGTAACCAAGGTACATGTCTCAACCAAAGACCTATCGTCGATAAAGGCGAAAGGGTAGAAGCAGGTCAGACTATTGCCGACGGTCCGTCTACTAAGAACGGCGAATTAGCGCTCGGTAGAAATATTCTCGTAGGATTTATGAGCTGGGAAGGCTATAACTACGAGGACGCTATCTTGCTTTCAGAAAAACTCGTTCGTGAGGACGTGTTTACCACTATACACATTGAAGAACACGAAATCGAAGCTAGAGACACAAGACTTGGCGAAGAAGAAATCACTCGTGATATTCCTAACGTCGGTGAGGACGCACTTAAAGACCTCGATGAAGATGGTATCGTAAGAATCGGTGCAGAAGTAAATAGTGGCGATATTCTAGTTGGTAAAGTTACGCCTAAGGGCGAAACTGAACTTACTCCTGAAGAAAGATTGCTCCGTGCAATTTTTGGTGAAAAGAGTAGAGAAGTTCGTGACACGTCACTTAAAGTTCCGCACGGTGAAGGCGGTATCGTAGTAGACGTTAAAATATTTACGCGTGCAAATAAAGACGAACTTGCACCTGGCGTTAATAAGCTCGTTAGAGTTTACATTGCTCAAAAACGTAAGATTTCTATCGGGGACAAGATGGCAGGTCGTCACGGAAACAAGGGTGTTATTTCAAGAATTTTACCAGAATCCGATATGCCGTTTATGGCTGACGGTACACCGTTACAAATCGTACTTAACCCGCTCGGCGTTCCTTCTCGTATGAACATCGGTCAGGTATTAGAAGTGCACTTAGGACTTGTTTGTAAGCAACTTGGCTGGAAAATTGCTACACCGGTATTCGACGGCGCAACTGAAAGCGATATTAAAGAATTGCTCCGCGAAAATAATATTGTTAATCCGGACGGTGAAGTTGACGGTAAGATTCAGCTTTACGACGGAAGAACGGGTGAACCGTTTGAAAATAGAGTTACCGTTGGTCAAATGTATATGATTAAACTTATTCACTTGGTCGACGATAAGATTCACGCGCGTTCAACTGGTCCATACAGCTTAGTAACACAACAACCTCTCGGTGGTAAGGCACAATTCGGTGGACAACGTTTCGGTGAAATGGAAATTTGGGCACTCGAAGCGTACGGTGCTGCACATATTCTTCAAGAAATTCTTACCGTTAAATCCGACGACATCGTTGGTAGGGTTAAGACTTACGAGTCTATCGTAAAGGGAACTAACATTAGTGAGCCGGGCATTCCCGAAGCTTTCAAAGTATTGTTAAAAGAATTACAAAGCTTAGCACTCGACATGAAAGTTCTTACCGAAAACAAAGAAGAGCTTGCGGTTAAAGACCTTATCGAAAACGATATTGACGATATTCCGTACGTTCGCGAAAAAGTTGTTCAAGACGAAGTTTCTATTGACGACTTTGACGAGGACGATATTGGCGAGACGGTATTTGAAGATAGCGACACAGACGAAGAACTTGGCGACGAGCTTGGTTTTGACAATATGTTTGAAGACGATGACGACGAAATCGACACGACCATTCCTGATGAAGAAATGTTTGAAGACGATTTTGACGCTTTAGATGAAGAAATTTAAGGGGGATAAGGAAAATTATGTTTGAACTTAACAATTTCGATTCCATACAGATAGGAGTAGCTTCTCCCGAAAAAATAAGAGAATGGTCGTACGGCGAAGTAACAAAGCCCGAAACCATCAACTATAGAACACAAAAACCCGAAATGGGCGGTCTTTTCTGCGAAAGAATTTTTGGACCGACTAAGGATTGGGAATGTCACTGCGGAAAGTATAAGCGTATCCGTTATAAAGGTGTAATCTGCGACAAGTGTGGTGTAGAAATCACCAAGTCAAAGGTTCGTCGTGACAGAATGGGACACATTGAACTTGCTGCTCCCGTTTCTCACATTTGGTACTTTAAGGGCGTTCCGTCAAGAATCGGATTAATGCTTGATATGAGCCCCAAATCATTAGAACACGTCTTGTATTTTGCAAGCCACGTAGTTTTAGACCCGGGTACGACTCCTTTACAGTACAAGCAAGTTATTAGCGATAGGGAAAAACTCGAAATGGAAGAGCAATACGGTGAAGGCTCTTTCAAAACTGGAATAGGCGCAGAAGCTATTAAAGAACTTTTGATGGCTGTTGACCTTGACAAGGAAAGCGCAGAGACCAAAAAGATTATCGAAGAAAACGGTTCTGGACAAAGAAGAATTCGTGCGGTAAAGAGGATTGAAATAATAGAGGCGTTTAGAAAGAGTGGAAACCGTCCTGAATGGATGATTTTAGACGTTCTTCCCGTTATTCCGCCAGAGCTTCGTCCTATGGTTCAATTAGACGGTGGAAGATTTGCAACTAGTGACCTTAATGACCTTTACAGAAGGGTTATCAACAGAAACAACCGTTTGAAAAAGCTAATGGATTTGGGTGCGCCCGAAATCATTATAAGAAACGAAAAGAGAATGTTGCAAGAAGCTGTTGACGCTCTTATTGATAACGGTAGACACGGCAAAGCTATTACCGGTGCAGGAAACCGTGAACTCAAATCACTTTCTGGAATGCTCCGCGGTAAACAAGGACGTTTCCGTCAAAACCTTTTAGGTAAGCGTGTTGACTACTCAGGCCGTTCAGTTATCGTAGTTGGACCTGAACTAAAATTGTATCAATGTGGTTTGCCAAAAGAAATGGCAATCGAACTTTTCAAGCCGTTCGTTATGAAAAAGCTTGTTGAAAACAATATTTGTCATAACATTAAGAACGCAAAGCGTACGGTAGAACGCGCTAAGACGGTCGTTTGGGACGTTTTAGAAGAGGTTATTAAGGACCATCCCGTTATGCTAAACCGTGCTCCGACGCTTCATAGACTTTCAATACAAGCGTTTGAGCCTGTGCTTATCGAAGGTCGTGCAATTAAGCTCCACCCGTTGGTTTGTGGTGCATTTAACGCCGACTTCGACGGAGACCAGATGGCAGTTCACGTTCCGCTTTCAGTTGAAGCACAAGCAGAAGCAAGATTCTTGATGCTTGCATCTAACAATATATTAAAACTTTCAGACGGTAAGCCGGTTATGAGTCCTACTCAAGATATGGTTATGGGTTCATACTACTTAACCATTATAAAGAAGAAAATTGGCGAAAAATATAATGAAAAAGGTAAGAAAGACGAGAACGGAACCGTTTACGGCGTTCCCGAATATACCGTTTCATACACCTGTCCTGAAGAAGCCATCATGGCTTATCAGACTGGCAAAATTGGTTTACAAGACGAAATTATCGTTCGCCGTGAAGTTGAAGTAGATGGTGAAAAGGTTGTAGGCAGAGTTAAGACTTCAGTTGGTAAAATTATTTTTAACGAAGCTATTCCGCAAAACCTCGGTTTCGTTGAAAGAAACACAAAAGAAGATTTCGTTAAATATGAAATTGATAAACTAGTAGGCAAGAAAGACTTACAAAAAATCGTCGGTGCATGCTTTAAGAGACTTGGTGCAAGTTGCGCAGCGGACGTTCTCGATAAGATTAAGGCTCTTGGCTTTAAATATTCTACTATCGGTGCGATTACGACCAGTGTGTTCGATATGCACATGCCCAAAGATAAGCCCGCAATCTTAAAAGAGGCTGAAAAACACGTTCTTAGAGTTGAAGAACTCTATAAAAAAGGCTTCATAACAGACGATGAAAGATACAAAAAAGTCGTAAGCTTGTGGAAGCAGGCGACCGACGACGTAACTGCAAAATTAAAAGAAACTCTTGACGATTTCAACCCGATTTTAATGATGGCAAACTCTGGTGCGCGTGGTTCAATCGACCAGATTAAACAGCTTGCAGGTATGCGTGGTCTTATGACCGATCCTAACGGTAAAACAATTGAAATTCCGGTTAAATCTTGCTTCCGTGAAGGACTTTCAGTTCTTGAATACTTTATTTCTTCACACGGTGGACGTAAAGGTCTAGCAGATACCGCTCTTAAAACGGCTGACTCAGGTTATCTAACCCGTCGTTTAGTCGACGTTTCGCAAGAAGTTATCATTAACGAAGAGGACTGCTTTGCAAGTGCCGGAGAAGCTCCTAAGGGAATAAAGGTTTCAGCTATTAAGGGAAGCAAGGGCGAAGTTATTGAAGGTTTACGCGATAGAATTGCTGGTAGATTTACTATTGGCGACATCGTAAATCCTGAAAATGGCGAAGTAATCGTTAAAGCAAACGAAATGATTTCCGAAGACGATGCTGATTTAATTGTTAAGCTCGGAATAGAGGAAGTTGAAATTAGAAGCGTATTTACTTGTAAGTGTAAGACTGGCGTTTGTGCTAAGTGTTACGGTAAGAACATGAGTAATAATAACCCCGTTCAAATCGGTGAAGCTGTCGGTATTATCGCCGCTCAGTCAATCGGTGAACCTGGTACACAGCTTACCATGCGTACTTTCCACACTGGTGGTATTGCAAGTACGGGCGATATTACGCAAGGTCTTCCTAGAGTTGAAGAACTTTTCGAAGCGAGAAAACCCAAACACGCTGCAATCGTGTGTGAACACAGCGGTGAGGTTGAAATCGAAGAAAAAGATAAAATTATCCACGTTATCGTTAAGACTGATGACGGACAAAGACAAGACTATACCATTCCGTTTGGTACGGGCGTTATAGTTAAGACGGGAGATAAGGTTGAACCAGGCTTTGTTCTCACTAACGGCTCGGTATACCCGCAAGACATCTTAAAGACAAAGGGTATTAAGGGCGTTCAAGATTACATCTTGCGTGAAATTCAAAGCGTTTACCGTTCACAAGGCGTTGACATCAACGATAAACACGTTGAAATAATCGTTCGTCAGATGATGAAGAAAGTTCAAGTTGAAAATCCAGGTGGTACGGATATATTGCCGGGCGAAAAACTTGACGTTCATAAGTTTGAAGAAGAAACGATAAACGCGCTTCAAAACGGTTTAGTTCCGCCACAAGGTAAGAGAATACTTCTTGGTATTACTAAAGCTGCACTCGCAAAAGAAAGCTTCTTATCGGCAGCGTCATTCCAAGAAACGGCTAGAGTTCTTACAGAGGCGGCAATTAAAAACAAAATCGACCCGCTTATCGGCTTAAAAGAAAACGTAATTATAGGTAAACTTATTCCTGCAGGAACGGGAATTAAGAACTATAAAAACATTGAGCCACAAACAGTAATCCAAAGAACTGCTGAAGTTCAAGAGTAATAGGTCAGTTTTATAAGAAAACTGGTTTAAAAGTGTCAAAAAAAGAGTAAATAACAGCTTTTTGATTGACTAAAAACATAAAAAATGATAAAATGATATTTCGGTGGGCATGAACGCCCGCCGAAAGAAAAACGTTTCATAAACGGAGTTTTCCGAATCCGTTTTCTGAATATCCGAAAAAAGAAAGGAGGTGTACTATGCCAACAATTCAACAGTTAATCAGACAGGGAAGAAAGCAAATTACTTACAAATCGAAATCACCGATTTTGGAAGAATGTCCGCAAAAGCGTGGGGTTTGTTTATCAGTAACGACAACTACGCCTAAAAAACCTAACTCAGCACTTCGTAAGATTGCCAGAGTTCGTTTAACTAATAAAGCAGAAGGTATCGTATATATCCCCGGTGAAGGACACAACTTACAAGAACACAGTTCAGTTCTCATCCGTGGAGGCAGGGTAAAAGACTTACCTGGTGTTAGATACCATATCGTACGTGGCGCACTTGATACTGCAGGCGTTGCAAAGCGCAGACAGTCAAGGTCTAAATACGGCGCTAAGAGACCTAAATAAGTTTATAAAAGCTTAGAAAAATAATTTAAAACAAAAGACACCTACTTATAATCGGAAATTCGGAAAATAAACCCGATAGGTAGGCAGTATGTCGAAAGACAGAAGGTTCGCTACCGTAAAAGGCAAGCGATAGCTGTACTTAAAACGAAGGGTTTACCCTTAAAGAAGCGCAGACGCGCAAAAAATTTAAAGGAGGATTTAATTATGCCAAGAAGAGGCAATATTGCAAAAAGAGACGTTTTGCCCGATCCCGTGTATAACGATAAAGTTGTAACTAAACTTATCAACCAAGTTATGCTTGACGGAAAGAAGGGCGTGGCGCAAGGCATCGTTTATGAAGCTTTTACAGCGGCAGCTGAAAAAGTTGGTCAGGACGCAAAAGAAATGTTCGTTCAGGCACTCAATAACATTATGCCTATGGTAGAAGTAAAAGCAAGGAGAGTTGGTGGTGCTAACTATCAAGTACCAATCGAAATCCGTGCTGAAAGAAGACAGACACTCGCAATCAGATGGTTGGTAGCAGCAGCAAGAAAGAGAGGCGAAAGAGAAATGGCTCAAAGACTCGCTGGCGAATTAGTTGATGCTTTCAATAACACTGGTAGTGCTGTTAAGAAGAAAGAAGATACACATAGAATGGCGGAAGCAAACAAGGCATTCGCACATTACAGATTTTAATTTGGGAGATTCATTATGCCGAGAGATTTTGATTTAGGTGTAACCAGAAATATAGGTATAATGGCGCATATCGACGCTGGTAAAACAACCACTACTGAAAGAATTTTGTTCTATACAGGTAAGACCCATAAGTTAGGCGAAACCCACGAGGGTGGCGCAACTATGGACTGGATGGTTCAAGAACAAGAACGTGGTATTACCATTACGTCAGCGGCAACTACTTGTTATTGGAAAGGACACCGTATTAATATTATTGATACCCCCGGACACGTTGACTTTACCGTAGAAGTTGAAAGGTCACTTCGTGTACTTGACGGTGCTGTTGCAACTTTCTGTGCAAAGGGCGGTGTTGAACCTCAAAGTGAAACGGTATGGCGTCAGGCGGATAAATATAAAGTTCCCCGTATCGCATACATCAACAAAATGGATATAAACGGCGCTAACTACGATAACGCTGTCAACATGATGAGAGAAAGACTCCATACAAATCCGTTACCTATAGTTATTCCTATTGGTAAAGAAGATACTTTCAAAGGCATCGTTGACGTTGTTGAAAGAAAGGCTTATATCTATCTTGACGACTTAGGAAAAGAAATTGACGTTATGGAAGTTCCAGCAGACTTAAAAGACATCTGTGAAGAATACAGAGAAAAGGTTGTTGAAGTCGCTGCTGAAATGGACGACGCATTGATGGAAAAATATTTCGAAGAAGGTGACCTTTCTATTGAAGAAATTAAGAAAGGCTTGCGTGCAGCAACGCTCGCAATGAGAGTAACTCCTGTTCTTTGCGGTTCATCATACAAGAACAAAGGTGTACAAAACCTTCTTGACGCAGTAGTTGAATATCTTCCCAGCCCCTTAGACATAGGAGCTGTTGCGGGTGTAAATACTAAAGGCGAAGAAATCACGAGAGAACCTGGTGACGACCAACCGTTCAGCGGTCTTGCATTTAAGATTATGACCGACCCGTTTGTTGGTAAACTCGCGTTCTTCCGTGCTTACTCAGGCGTATTAAAGACTGGTTCTTACGTTTACAACAGTGTAAAGGGTAAGAAAGAAAGGGTTGCGCGTATCTTAAGAATGCACGCTAACCACAGAGAAGAAGTAGACGCTGTATATTCAGGTGAAATTTGTGCGCTCGTTGGTTTAAAAGATACCACCACAGGTGATACTCTTTGTGACGAAAGCAACCAAGTTATACTTGAACAAATGGAATTCCCAGACCCCGTTATTGAAGTTGCTATTGAACCTAAGACCAAACAAGGTCAAGAAAAGATGGGCTTTGCACTTGCAAAACTTGCAGAAGAAGACCCCACGTTCAAAACGCATACCGATACAGAAACTGGACAAACCATTATCGCAGGTATGGGCGAACTTCACCTTGAAATTATCGTAGACAGATTGCTTAGAGAATTTAGAGTTGAAGCAAACGTTGGTAAACCTCAAGTTTCTTATAAGGAAACAATCAGACAGGCAGTTGAGGCAGAAGGCTTATTCAAACGTGAGTCAGGTGGTCACGGTCAATACGGACACTGTAAACTCCGTCTTGAACCGCAAGAAGCAGGTAAGGGATACGAATTCGTTGACGAAACGGTTGGCGGTTCAATTCCTAAGGAATTTATCCAACCTATCAACAAGGGTATTATGGAAGCATCAAAGAACGGTATTTTAGCTGGTTATGAAGTCGTTGACTTTAAGGTAACCGTTTACGACGGAAGCTATCACGACGTTGACTCTTCTGAAATGGCGTTTAAGATTGCAGGTTCTATGGCTCTTAAAGACGGTCTTGCGAAAGCAAAGAGCGTACTCTTAGAACCAGTTATGAAGGTTGAAATTGTTACACCTGATGATTATTTTGGAGACCTTATGGGTAACGTAACCGCTCGTCGTGGTATTATCCAAGGAACTGACGATAGAAACGGTGTTAAAGTAATTGACGCGCATATCCCGTTAGCAGAAATGTTCGGCTATGCAACCGACCTTCGTTCAAGAACACAGGGTAGAGGTAACTACACAATGCAGTTCAGCCACTACGCTGAAGTACCCAAGTCCGTTGCTGAAAAGATAATGGGCAAAAAAGCGTAATTAACTGTTGACAATTAGTAAATTTTATTGTAAAATAGGATTAACGCTATAAAAACTAATAAAAAAATAAAAAATTTAAATAAAAAATTATCATTATTGAAAATTTGGAGGAAACTATAATGGCAAAGGCTAAATTTGACAGAAGCAAACCGCACATTAACATCGGTACTATCGGTCACGTTGACCACGGTAAAACTACTCTTACCGCGGCTATCACTATGACTTTATCTTCTTTGGGTAACGCTCAAAAGATGAGATATGACGAAATCGATAAGGCACCGGAAGAAAAGGCAAGAGGTATTACAATTAATACTTCACACGTTGAATATCAAACAGAAAGTCGTCACTATGCACACGTTGACTGCCCCGGACACGCTGACTACGTTAAGAACATGATTACCGGTGCTGCTCAAATGGACGGCGCAATCTTAGTTGTTGCTGCTACCGACGGCCCAATGCCCCAAACCAGAGAACACATCCTTCTTGCTCGTCAAGTAGGCGTTCCCTATATCGTTGTATTCATGAACAAGTGTGACCAACTCGACGATCCAGAACTTTTGGAACTCGTTGAAATGGAAATCCGTGAACTTCTTTCTGAATATGGCTTCCCTGGCGATGATACTCCTATCATCAAGGGTTCAGCTCTTAAAGCACTTGAATATGCTCAAGGCGACCACTCTGCTGATGAAATCAAAGCAGCTGCAGAATGCGCACCTATCTTCGAACTTATGAATGCAGTTGATAGCTACATTCCTACTCCTGAACGTGACGAAGCTAAACCTTTCCTTCTCCCTGTAGAAGACGTATTCACGATTTCTGGTCGTGGTACCGTTGCTACTGGTCGTGTAGAAAGAGGTGTTGCACACGTTAACGATCCTGCTGAAATCGTTGGTCTTTCTGAAGAATCAAGAAATACCGTTATTACTGGTCTTGAAATGTTCAGAAAACTTCTTGACGAAGCTCAAGCTGGTGACAACGTTGGTGCTCTTCTCCGTGGTATCGACAAGAAAGATATCGAACGTGGACAAGTTATTGCTAAACCCGGTTCAGTTAAACCTCATACCGAATTCGTAGGTCAAGTTTACGTTCTTAATAAAGAAGAAGGTGGACGTCATACTCCATTCTTCAACAACTATCGTCCTCAGTTCTATTTCAGAACAACCGACGTTACTGGTTCAATCAAACTTCCTGAAGGCGTAGAAATGGTTATGCCTGGTGATAACATCGAAATGAACGTTTCTCTTATCACTCCTATCGCTATGGAAGAAGGTCTCCGTTTCGCTATCCGTGAAGGCGGAAGAACCGTTGGTTCAGGCGTTGTTGCAAAAATCATTAAGTAATTGATTTTTAACAAAAAATAAAAAACACAGGTAAGTGGCGTAGTGATAGGGTTAATCACTACGCCATAACTATATTTGCCTAATGGCAAGCTGACGTTTTATTATAACTTAAACTGCAAGTTATAATATAAATTGTTTTAATTTAAATTTTTAGTTAATATAAGCCCACCATATTTCGCTTTTGCA